>CAYZPI010000010.1:0-52714 GCA_964480085.1 uncultured Bacteroides sp.
CCCCTCACCGCAGACGAATACATCGACTGGATCGCATCCACTCACGCCGAGGAGGAAATCATCAACCTCTGGCTCAACCTTGAGACATTCGGCGGCATGCAGCCTGCCAACACCGGCATCTTCCAGTTCCTTGAGGCGCTGCCCCGCTTCGCCGCTGAGCGCGGCATCGAGTTCTGGACTCCGTCGGACGCCATCAAGCTGAAGGCCATCGACTCGCTGAGTGTAGTCCACCCCATCTCCGGCATCGACGAGGCCCGCGACGTGAGCGCATGGCTCGGCAACCGCCTGCAGAACGAGGCTTTCAACAAGATCTACTCTGTGGCTGAGCGTGTGCATCTGTGTGAGGACCGCCGCCTGAAGCAGGACTACTGGTACCTGCAGGGCGCCGACCATCTCTACTATATGTCGACCAAGCATTTCGCCGACGGAGCCGCCCACTCGATGTTCAGTCCCTACGAGACTCCCTTCGCCGCGTTCACCAACTATATGAACGTGCTCGCCGACTTCATCGTGCGCGTGGAGGAACAGTACCCGCTGTCGATCGACAACGAGGAGCTCAACTCGCTGCTGAAGACCATCCGCAATCAGGCCCGCGAGATCGAGACACTCAACAAGGAAGTGTCCACCCTGCGCAAGAATGCCGAGCAGTACAATGTGGAGCATGCCCTGCGCGAGCCCAAGCCTGTGGCTGAGGTGGAGGTCGTGGCAGAGGAGAAAGCCGAAAAGAAGGCTGCCCCCGCCAAGCCCGCCGCCAAGAAAGGCCGCAAGAAAAAAGGAGCCTGACAGCCATATAATAAGCCGGGGGGAATCCCCGGCTTATTTGTTGATTTTTATATTTTTGGCATTTTGTCAAGATGTCAGTATGTCAATTTGACAAGATGCCGGTATGAAGCTTTAAGCCTATAAAGTGAGAATAGATTTTATCACGGTGCTTCCGGAAATGATCAGCCCGCTGCTGGAGCACTCGATACTTAAGCGGGCTGCCAACAAGGGACTCGCACAATTAGTGGTGCACAACCTGCGCGACTACACCCTCAACAAGCACCGCAAGGTAGACGACTATCCTTTCGGCGGCGATGCCGGAATGGTGATACAGGTGGAGCCGGTGGACCGGTGCATATCAGCCCTGAAGGCTGAGCGCGACTACGATGAGGTGATCTTCACCGCTCCCGACGGCGAGACGTTCAATCAGAAGATAGCCAACTCGCTGTCGCTGCTCGACAACATCATCATCCTCTGCGGACACTACAAGGGCATCGACTACCGCATACGCGAGCATCTGATCACCCGGGAGATATCCATCGGCGACTATGTGCTCACGGGCGGCGAGATTCCAGCTGTGGCGATTGCCGATGCGGTGGTGCGTCTGCTGCCAGGCGTGATCGGCGACGAGCAGAGCGCCCTCTCCGACTCGTTCCAGGACAATCTCCTGGAGCCGCCGATCTACACCCGCCCCGCTGTCTACAACGGCTGGGAGGTGCCCTCCATCCTGCTGTCGGGCCATCAGGCCAACATCGACAGGTGGAAGTACGACCAGGCGATGGAGCGCACCCGCCGCCTCCGCCCCGACCTGCTCAAGGATTAGCCGTAGGCTTAGCGGCGGAAATACCAAAAATTTTATGTATTTTTGTGATATCGTTTCATCAAGGAAAAGGACATGTATTTATGGCACAGACAGCGAAATATCCGATCGGCATTCAACATTTCCCCGATATCATCAATGGCGGCTATATTTATGTCGACAAGACGGAGTATATACGCCAACTGGTCAACACAGGAAAATACTATTTTCTCAGCCGCCCAAGACGGTTTGGCAAAAGCCTGCTGCTGACCACCATGCAGGCCTATTTTGAAGGTCGGCGGGAGCTGTTCAAGGGTCTGGCGATAGACAGGGACGACATGGACTGGACTCCACACCCCGTGATCATGCTTTCCTTGAACACACTTGATCCAAAGTCGGAGAATTCACTTCTGGATTATCTTGGCGACTGCCTTCTGCCATACGAAAGGAAATATGGCCGGGATCCTGAAATCAAGACCTTGTCGCAAAGGCTTACGAATATTCTGATACGTGCCCGTGAATCCACAGGTCAAAAGGCTGTGGTGCTTGTTGATGAATACGACGCACCTCTTTTGTCCACTCTTGAGAAGCCCGAGCTCAACGGTCTGTACCGTGATACACTGAAGGCGATGTTTTCGGTCCTTAAGTCGTCCGACCGGCTGATCCATTTCGCATTTGTGACAGGTGTTTCCAGGTTTAGCCACACAAGTCTTTTCAGCGGTGCCAACAATCTGAGGGATATATCCTTTGATGACATGTATGCCGGTATCTGCGGGATAACCGAAGAGGAATTGATGCTGTATCTGAAACCTTCCGTCAAAGAGTTCGCCGACAAGGCAGCAATATCCATATCGGAGGCATTCGATGTACTGAAGGAAAATTATGACGGGTACCATTTCTGTGAGGATTGTCCCGACATCTACAATCCGTTCAGCCTGCTCAGCGCACTCAGTGCCAGGAAAACACAGGACTACTGGTTTCAGAGCGGCACACCATCATACCTGATAGGGATAATGAAGAGGGACAATTTCTTTCTTCCCGACCTCGACGGCATGGAAACACTCCAGAACGGCCTGAGCGTGAAGGAATCATATCTCAACAATCCGGTAGCACTTCTTTTTGAGAGCGGATATGTGACCATAAAGGGTTATGATGACGAGAAACAGCTTTTCACTCTCGCCCTGCCGAACAAGGAAGTTGCCGTAAGTTTCACAAAAGCCCTCATGCCTATATACTCAGGGTATCAGCCATACGAATGCGACAACCTGTTGACCAGGATGAAGAGTGCTGTGATCGACGGAGAGGTCAACAGGTTCATGGAACTCCAGCAGTCGTTCCTCGAAGGAAATCCCTACAGCAATACCGAGCTTGCAAAACGTGAGACATATTTTAAGAACAACATCTATCTTGTATTCCGTACACTCGGGTTCATGCCAAGGACAGAGGAAGAGACATGCCGCAGCCGGATGGATCTGATGTTACAGACACGCCGGTTCATCTACATATTCGAACTTAAGACCGACGGCAACGTAGCCGATGCCATGACACAGATCGAGGATAAAGGTTATGCCACCCCTTACCTCCATTCCGGTAAAACCATAATCAAGATAGGCGCCAATTATTCATCGGAAAGAAACAACATCGACAGCTGGGATATAAATTCCGGCACTGCCACGCCTGCACAAAACATTATATGACGTCAATTGCGGTGGTCAGCGGCGGAAAAGGGTGAGGATCAGCTCGCGGTCGGGGGCCGAGGAGTCGGCGACGCGCTTCTTCAGGCGGTACCACAGGTTGTTGATGTTGCCCGTGTTGATGCCCGTGATAAGGCTTATCGAACGCAGGGAGAAGCCCGCGGCCGACAAAGTAAGGATCGACACGCTGCGGTCGTCGACCGGCGATATCTGCTCCCGCAGCTTGGCGATGACACCGTCGTTGTAGCGGTTGATGATATCCTCCAGCTCCGACAGCTTGTCGGCGGAGCCGATCGTGGAGATCGCACGGTCGAGGTCGTCGGCTATCCGTGCCCTCATACCGGGGGCGTCGCGCTTACTGTAGTATTCCGACAGTATCCCGTCGATCGCCGAGAACTGCTCGCGGAAAAGCCTGCGCACCGTCGCGTCCTTCTCATCCCGCTCTCTGAAAAACCTCCTCTCCATCTCCTCGCGCGTATCCTGCTCGTGCGACAGCCGGATGCGCGTCTCTTCCACCTCATCCATCAGCAAGGCCGACTCTGAGGCCTTCTCCCTGAGCTCCATGTCCTTCATCTTCAACCGCTGCCTGTAGTTGATGACCACCAGCAGGCTGACAGCGCCAAGGAGGATAATCCCTATCGCGCTGTAGAGCATGATGTCGCGGCTGCGCTCTCGCTCGTAACGTGCCTTCTGGGAAAACTCGTCACGCTGCAATAGTGCGATCTCCTGCCTCAGGGCATTCTTGGATCTATTTAAATTTATCTTGTTTATAGTGGTCATCTCTTTTAACGCCGAGTCAAGGTCACCCTTGGCATAGGCTATCTTATATAGAACATCATGATAACTGGCATTATCCATATAATTCTCATGGGGAAACTCCTTGGCTCTCTCAAGATAGTGCATCATGCTGTCGTCGTTCCCAAGCTTGAAATATATCTCCGCTATATCCTCATAGTCTGTCCAATACCCCGGACTAATCTTATACTGCAGGTAGCGGTAATAGTAGTCCAAAGCCTCCTCATTACGTCCTAATTCTTTTAAAGGCTCAATATAACTCTCGAAATAGCATGCGATCATGTCGGAGTCCATCCCCTCGGTTAGGTGCCTCACACTGTCGAGGAGCTCCAGGGTCTCCTCATATTGCCATTTGGCACCTGAGAGGCAGTCGGCGAGTACGATATAGTCGTACAGCTCGTTGTCACGTCTGCCCACCCTGTGGAAGAGCTCGGCTGCCCGCCGACGGCTGCTCAGCGCCTCGTCAACCCCGTAGGTAAGCTGGTAGATGTCCGCTATCAGGTCGTGGGATCTCGCCTGCCAGTAGTCATCACCGAGGTTCCCGGCTATGTAGAGCGCCGTGGTAGCGTAGGCGATCGCAGTACGGTAATTGCCGGCGTTGAAATTGACCTCGCCCTTGTAGAAGTTCGACATGCACGAGTTCAGGTTGTCAGACTCCCCGTAATAGTCCACCGCTATGTCGATCAGCGAGTCGTTCGTGTCGTAGGTCTTCAGCTTCGACCTCGCCCTGGTGAGCAGAAGCGCGTGCAGTGCACGGCTCTCGCCGCCACGGAGAGCTGCAACATCAATGCTCTCGAGAATTGCATTCGCCGAATCCGGGTGCTCGTCAATCACCGATTCGGCGCGCTTCAGTTCATTATACACTGCATCATGGGTGCAGCCAAGTATCAAAAATCCTATTATGAAGTAGACTAAATTCTTCATTTTTCGCCATTTCACGGTGGTTATTATTTACAAATTTATAAAAAAATGTAAAATTTGCCATATACTCCACCTGCATTTAATATTCATTAACTAAAATCCATTATCTTGGCAACCATTCGGCCATCGAAAAAAAACGTAAAGCATTGATTTGTAGGGACGCGGCATGCCGCGTCCGCTCAGCTCCGGCATAAAATATGCGACTACCGTCTGGCATTGTGGCGTGTCCATACATTGATTGACAATACGTTACATAAGGCTTGGCCACTGAATAATCATATTATCTTTTAATAAGGCAGCATAACTCTTTACCCCTGATTAACAAACCAAAAATCAACCACTTACAATATCATAAAAATAAGTGATAATTTGGCTCCTCATTATCATACATCATAAATAGTTTACAATCAAGATATTACAAAATAGACAGCATAAACAATGATAATCAAAGATAACGGCTGAAATTTGGAAAAACATGTACCACTCCTTAACTTTGCACCATAAAAATCAAACGGATGTTTAACTAAATATACTGCATTATGAAATACTTTCTCCTAACCTTGATCGCTTTGATAGCAGTTTGGAATGTAAATGCCGGGGTTCCGGTAATGGTGGTTGACGATTCCGACAAAAGTGCGGTGGCGGGTGCCACGGTTATCGGAAACTCAGGCATAATTATCGGCCAGACCGACAACAAAGGTGAGATTACTGTGCCAGAAAGGGAATTTCCCGTAATCGTGAGATGCATGGGATATGAACCCCTCAGCACCCCGGCAGATAATTCTAAAGTCTTCCTCAGGCCATCGACTTATCATCTGCATGAAGTGGTGGTCGATCCTGCTGAGAGACCCATCAAGCGCGTCACGTGGCTGATACGTGAATTTTGCAGCGGAATCACCGACGGCGACACCCTGCAGCTGTACACCGAAAGCATGGCCGAAACATTTTTCACCGATGGAAAGGTAAAGGGGTATAAGGACTCCGACGCAAAAGCCAAGATAAAGAACAAATCGGAATATGCCCGGATCGTCGAGGATGGAGAGGAAAGGGTTTTCAGGCCCGGAAAGGATAATCCTATTTCCTTGTTCCCATGGTCGGGCATGATACAGCTGTTGCCCGCACAAAGGGTGGTGGTGTCAAAAAAAATCAAGGATGGCGCGGAATCCGATACTGTAGCCGGTGAATACAGCACAAAGATCATCCGGAGCAGAAAAAACGGGCAGTACAACAGAAGTATGGATCTGCTGAGCGACTACAAGGATCATGTATGGAGTCCGTCATTTCTGAAACTCTTGGGAATGTCGGCGGATCTGAAGACCTATACACAGACACATTCTTTCGCCGACAACGGCACCGACAGTTTCGGAATCAATGATCTCGTAGAAGGCTCAGCCAATATCGAGTTGCTCGGGCATGGAAAGATATTCAAGAAAATTTTCAAGTCGGGAAAACCCGTAGAGCTGAAAACTTATATAGAGATCTATCCCGTGGAAATAACCAACTGCACAGTGGAGGAGTACAAAGAATTGAAAAAGGACAAATCAGCCCTTCCTTTCCGGTATCCCGAGGGCATACAGCCCATGTCACCGGCCATAGGGCACCTCGTGGAATGCATCACCGGCGGAAAAGGGTGAGGATCAGCTCGCGGTCGGGGGCCGAGGAGTCGGCTACGCGCTTCTTCAGGCGGTACCACAGGTTGTTGATGTTGCCGATTGTGTTGCCTGTAATAAGGCTTATCGAACGCAGGGAGAAGCCTGCGGCCGACAAAGTAAGGATCGACACGCTCCGGTCATCGACCGGCGATATCTGCTCCCGCAGCTTGGCGATGACGCCGTCGTTGTACCGGTTGATGATATCCTCCAGCTCCGACAGCTTGTCGGGGGAGCCGATCATGGAGATCGCCTGGTCGAGGTCGTCGGCTATCCTGCCCCTCATCCTGGGAACATCGCGTTTGCTGTAGTATTCCGACAGGATGCTGTCAATGGATGAGGACTGTTCCCTGAAAAGCTTCCGCACGGTCTCCTCCCGCTCGTCGATCTCTTGCGAGAGCCGGCCACGGATACTCCTGATCTCCTCCATCAGCGATTCCGACTCAGATATCTTCTCATCCAGCTCCATATCTTTTTCCTTCAACTTCTGCCTGTACTTGAGAATGGCCGTCAAGCTATAAAAGGCAATCAACGCTATGACTATCGAACCATAGCGCGCGACTTGTTGTTTACACACCTCACCGTCAGAGCAGCCAACAAGGAGGAATGCCAATATAAAGTAAAGTAGGTCCTTCATTTTTGTAAATCATTCTAAAGATAGCATGATTTGCAAAATTATCAAAAAGCTTTCTGATGCATATACCCTCAACCAGTATTTAACATACATTAACAACTATCCCAATCCAATATTTCTGAAAATCGCCTTCCAAGAAGGCGATTTTCACGTTACAAACACCATAAAAAGCCGTTGATAACGCTTTTTATGGTCCATGAAAAAAACCTGATATATATAATACTGTTAACCAATGTGTTACAAACAGTCATTCTTTATGATTGATAATACAGGAAAACCTGAAAAAGTTGGAACACACAAATTTTTACCCTAACTTTGCAACATCAACCTACAGTGGGTACAGCCTTCTAGGCAGGGATCCCAAGGACAACAAACCACAATTTTTTTTGATTCAAAATTGAACTGCACTATGGAAAAAAATATATGCGAGATTCCTTTCAGAAAGGCTACCGGAGCAGCTGCAACTTTTATCCTCTATACATTAGACGATCTAAATGGTTTCCCATTATGGTGTGAAGATATCGGTCACGCTATTTTCAGTGCCGTGCCTCTCCTGTGGGCTATCTATGCATGGATGCACAAGGACAGGGAATCTGCGATCATTTATTTTCTCATGTCATTAATTCTTGTTTTTGTATATTTCATTCTTCTTAAATCATGAAAAAATCACTGTTATTGTCATGTATCGGACTGCTGATGGCGGGAACAACTTATGCCGCACAGCCGACCCCATTCAAAATGCTACAGAAAAACAAGTATCAGGAAAAGGGCAAAGAAATAAACCGGAAAATCCCCAAAGCCCTTGAGACTGCTTTCTTCAAGGCTCCCGAGAATATCGGAGACTGGAAACCGACGCGTTCCAATTCCTATGAGTGGGAAGGCTCAGGATGGAAAACAGACCATAGCTCCTCATTCACCTATACATCTTTCGGAATGGTCCTGCAGGCGGTAGAGTCCTACCCGGGGAACATTACGTCCGTCACAGACAACACCTACAATGAAAACGAGAGATTGATATCTTCCATAATCAGTTTTTCCACCGGCAACCAGCCACTTATGGAAATAATGAGAATGATTTACGAATATGATGACGTGCTCACCGATGTCGCCACACTTACCGAAATTGCAATGCCGTTCTTAGGCAATACATTGGTAATGAACGGAAGCATGAGGCGCAACATCACCAGAAACGACAAAGGCTGCATCACCGAGGTGGTGACTGAAGGGTATGCCGACTACCAATATCAGCCTGAGGAGCGGCTCCTGATAGAATATGGCCCCGACGGCAAGGCAACCACGATCAGCGAATTTTACCCCGAATGGCACGGCGCTCTCTACTCATGGGTGGCGGAGGCCTCGCTCTCAGACATCATCTGGGAGCAGACCGACGGGCAGATCTACGATATGGAGAAAATTTTTCAAGGCAACAACCGCATAAAGTCGGCAAAACTCTTTATTGCCGATATGGTTGATGAGGATTTCGACGCGGCAGAGCAGCTCATATTCGATGTGACAGCTGAGTATTCAGATGAGCCGGGATTCTACTCCCTCACCATCGCCCATCCCAAATATGGAATAATGGGCTCGTCGACCTACACCCCCAAGGAGAACGGAGGATATGCGGTGACAACCCACTCCCCGGATGGAGAGGTCGAATTCGAAGAGAAGATCTACGATGGATGGGGCCTCCTGCTGAGCTCTTACTCTGAATGCACGGAGGGTACGTACACTGAAATAGAAGAAGACATAATAGGATCAGTGGAATATGACGACAACGGGTTCCCAACCGTCTATATCGTTGAGGAAAGGGAGCATAATCCCAATTCATCCCAGGTCACGAGCCATTTCAAGTCGAAAACGGAATTTTTTGACTATGTGGATGTGACGTCCGGGATAGAAGCTGTGGAATCCGACAGCCACACCCAGGTGATGTACTTCAATCTTCAAGGTCATCCCGTACAGCACCCCGAGAAAGGCTCCGTGTACATACGCAGGGAAGGATCAAAAGCCGAGAAGATTATTATCCGATAACTCACGGAAGCATCGCGCCTACCGCACCACCGGCACGCGGTAGGCACGGAGCTGTGCCTCCAGCTCCTTCTCGCGGCCGCCGCAATAGGTGTCGCACAGATGGTGGAAGCGAGGGGAATGGTTCATCTCGGTGAGGTGGGCGAGCTCGTGCTTCACCACATAGTCCCTCAGTTCCGGAGGATAGAACATCAGCGAATACGACAGCGCTATCACGCCCTTGCTGTCGCAGCGTCCGAGAGTGCGGTGGCCGCTGGATATCGTCCACTCGCGGGGCGAGCGCCCCACCTCAAGCGCCACCTTCCTGGCACGGGGCAGCAATACGGACTCGGCGCAATTCTGCGCCATGCGGCACAGGAAGCGGCTGATGGTCCTGACAGTGCCGGGATCGGAGATATCCCAGTTGTCACCCACCTCTATACTTCCGACAGAGCCATCGAAATTTGCGAATATCCTCTGCGGATCGTGGCGCTGGCCGAGAATCTTCACCGACATGCCCTCGAAACGCAATTCCTGGCCGATATGGTACAGCGAATCAGGCTTTACCTCCTCAAGCCTCGGGGCAAACCCTCGCAATATCTCATGCAGCCTGTCGTATCCGATACCGGTGGGGGCCGACACAACGAGGTCGCCCCCCTTCCATCGCGCTCTGACATTGGTGGCGGAGACGCGCACGTTCACCTGCACCACACCGATGCCTTCGAACATGTATCTTCCGGATTTATATAAGTACGCGTGGTTATTCACTTATTACTTATATTACTTATATTACTTATATTACTTATTCACTATCACTTATAACTTATAACTTAATTTACACTCCCCAGCACAGCTTGGTGCGCAGGGCTGTGGGAAATTCATAGCCCTCGCGGCAGATGACATTCACGCAGAAGGAGGCCTTGCGCAGCTCCACGGTGGTGCCTACGGGAAATGTGCCCGTGCGTCCGTCGAGAGTGAGACGGAATCCGGAGGCCCGCGAGTCCACCGTGATTGATATATGCTGGTCGTCGCTCACCACAAGAGGCCGCAGGCTCAGCGAATGGGCGGCTATGGGCGAGAGCACCCACACCGGCACGGAAGGCTGGATAAGCGGACCGCCGACCGACAGACTGTAGGCCGTGCTTCCCGTAGGGGTGGACACTATAAGGCCGTCGGCACGGTACGACGCAAGGGGACGACCGTCGATCTGCGTGTCGCACAGCACCATCGACGATGTCTCGTATTTGTTGACCACCACCTCGTTGAGCGCGTAGGGCCATGTGCGTAGCCTGGGCGACACCACCTCGATGAGCGAGCGGCGCTCCACGAAGTATCTGTCCTGCATCAGTTCCTCTGCCACATCGGCAAGGTCGGCGACACGCGCCGTGGTAAGATATCCCAGATGGCCGGTGTTCACCCCCAGGATGGGAATTCCTTTGTCGCCCACCCACATGGCTGACCGCAGGAAGGTGCCGTCGCCGCCGAAACTCACCACCACATCGGCAGAGAAATCCAGGCCGTCGAACACACGCTCCACTCCTTCCATCGCCTCAGGAATCATCTCCATAAGGGTGGTGTAGAGGCGATGATGCATAAGCACATCCACCCCCCGGCTACGGAAGAACCCTATGAAGGCGGCTATGGCCGCCTTGTTCTCGTCCTGGCTTCGGCTGCCGTAGATTGCTATTGTCATAATTCAAGATATCTGAGCACTTCATTTGCGCGCCGGCGCATCCGTTCGTTCTCATCCTCGCTGTCGGAGGAGGCGTCGATAACCTCGAATCCATAACGCTCAAGCGAGTGGGCCACGGCTGTGGGATTGCGGTGATTGACGCGAAGAGCCACAAGCAGCCTCGACACACCGCCGTCCAACGACGTGACATTGAGATTGAGCACCTGCGCGTCACAGTCCTCGACAGCACGCGACAGAAGCGATGCGCTGTAATCTGCCCTCCGGCAGCTCACCAAGAGCTGGCTGTGGTCGGTGGCGGCAGGAAAAAGCACATCAAAATCCATCATCATGTTATCTTTTGGCGGGAAATCTTTCGTCATATAATAAATTCTCACTATTTTTGCATTTCAATTACAAAGGTACGATTTTATCTTGAAAACAGGGATAATGTCGTTATAACAAACATTAAAAAAATTATTTTTTTCACATAATGTCCAATCTAAGTGTTAACATCAATAAAATCGCCACGTTAAGGAACGCACGGGGCGAAAATGTTCCCGACTTGCTCAAGGTGGCGGCCGACTGCGAGAAATTCGGCGCACAGGGCATCACCGTGCATCCGCGTCCCGACGAAAGGCATATCCGACGCGAAGATGTGTTCAAGCTGCGTCCGCTGGTTAATACGGAATTCAATATAGAAGGGTATCCTTCGGAGGATTTCATGAGACTCGTGTTCGAGACACGTCCCGAACAGGTGACTCTCGTGCCCGACTCTCCCGACGCCATCACCTCTTCGGCAGGCTGGGATGTTGGCGCCAACCTCGATTTCCTCACCGCCATCGTCGACCACCTGAAGGAAGGAGGCATACGCACATCGATATTCGTCGACCCCGACCCTGACATGATACGTCTTGCCGCCAAAGCAGGAGCCGACAGGGTGGAGCTTTACACCAAGGCGTACGCCGACGGATATGCCGCCGACCGCGACAAGGCGGTGGCTCCATACGTAGTGGCGAGCGATACTGCCCACCGCTGCGGACTGGGAGTGAACGCCGGCCACGACCTCAACCTTGAGAATCTCGCATTTCTCCACAAGAGCCTTCCCTACCTCGACGAGGTGTCGATCGGTCACCACCTTGTGAGCGACGCCCTGTACCTGGGACTCGAAGAGACCATACGCCGCTACAAGGAATGCCTGAGATAATACCTACCCACCATCCCCATAGTTCTTCTTATAATCTTATAACCTTATAACCCTATTAACCTTATAACCCTCAAATGACACCGCAAATATCCATCTGGGAACTTTGTCTTGCCGGCGGATGGACCATGGTCCCGCTCGCCATACTCGCCCTCATCAGCATCTATATCCTTATCGAACGGTCGATAGTGGTGGTGCGTGCTTCGAAAGTAGATGAATCATTCATGAAACGTATACGCGACTATGTGCACGAAGGCGAACTCGACAGCGCCACACGCCTGTGCTACAACACCAACTCTCCCTACGCCCGCCTGATCCTTAAGGGAATCAACCGCATAGGGCGTCCGATGAACGATGTGCTCGTGGCTATAGAGAACACCGGCAATCTCGAAGTGGCAGCCCTCTCCAAGGGACTGCCCTGGCTGGCCACCACTGCCGCCGGAGCGCCCATGATAGGATTCTTAGGCACCGTAATCGGTATGGTGGAGGCATTCTACGCCATAGCCTCGGCCGGCAACTCGGCGTCGATCGGTGATTTCGCCGGAGGTATCTACACGGCGCTCATCACCACAGTGGCCGGTCTGGTGGTAGGTATCCTCGCTATGTTCGCCTACAATTTCCTGGTGTCGCGCATCAACAAGGTGATGAACCAGATGGAGGCAAAGACAATGGAATTCATGGACCTGCTCAACGAGCCGGCTCACTAATACGCCTCGCGCCATGGCATTCAAACGCAACAATGACATGCTGGCCACATTCTCGATGGCCTCGATGACCGACGTGATCTTCCTGCTCCTGGTGTTCTTCATGGTCACATCCACCTTCGTGTTCCCCACGGCCATGGAGATCAACCTTCCGGAAGGCGCCGAGCAATCATCGCTCAAGCCGCAGACACGTGTCTACATCGACTCGCTCGGAATCGTGTCGGCTGCTTATGCCGACGAGGAGCTGCGCCGCTACGACGACCTCGACTCCCTGGCCGTGTACCTGCAGAATGTGCTCGAACAGGACACCACGCAGACCGCAGTGGCCATCTATGCCGATGTGGCCGTGAGATACGGCAAGATCGTGGAAGTGCTCAACGCCGGATCGACAGGCGGCATCAAGATGGTGCTCGCCACCCGTCCGACCAACAATACCAACCAACCCGCCCCGGCAAATGAAAACTGAACAACAGGCACGCATCATAGCCGCCGCATGCACCGTGGTAATAGCCGCGCTGCTTGTGGCGCTGCTCGGTGTCACCTACATATCCATAAAGGAAAGGGTGTACCCGCCGCCAAAGCCGAAAAGCGAGATCGTGATGGTGGACGAGGAGGAGTTCATCGAGGTGATCGAGACACAGGCATACGCCTCGGCCGACGGTCATGAGAACGCGGCGTCGTACAACGAAGAGACCATCCAGGAGCAGTCGCAGCCCACCCCGGCATCGGGAACTGATGTGGAGGACAAGGGACAGCCTGCAGATGCTCCGAAGATGGTGACAGGCAAGGAGCCATCTCCGGTGAAGGAGAAGAAGGACGACCAGCCAAAGAAGACCGGACCGGTGGAGGACAAGGAAAAGAAACAGCAGGAGGAGACCAAGCGGATGGCCCAGAACGAGGTGGCCAACGCCCTGAAGAACGCCAATGGCAAGCACAACTCCTCGACTTCCGCCAACGACAAGGGCAATTCAGGCGACAGCAGCGTGGACAAGAGCCAGCAAGGCACCACAGGCCACGGCACGGGCAATGTGGGAGGCGGATGGATCATCCCTCACTACTCGGCTGTGCCGAGCAACGTCACCGGAAGTGTGAAGATGGTGGTGAAGATAGATGCCTCGGGCAAGGTGATATCAGTGTCGTTCAACGGTGGAGAGCCTCCGGCCGCCACCAACTCGGCCGTGCGGGCCGCAATAGAGCGTGAGGTCAAATCGAAGAAATTCAGCCGCAGCAGCTACGATGACGCCCAGCCCGCAACCGCCTACATCACATACACGTTCAAATAAAAGTAGATTTTGTCCAAGCGGTGAGCTTCAGCTCGCCATTCCAATTAAAATCCTTAAATATGCAATTGAAAAGACTAATTCCTCTCTCCATCGCCGTGATGGCTGCGACAGCCGTCAATGCTGATGACGCTTCATACGTGTCGAAAGTGTGGGTACCGGACAACGGCAACGGCACTTACACCAACCCCGTGCTCAACGCCGACTACAGCGACCCCGACGTGATATGTGTCGACGGCGACTACTGGCTCACATCGTCGAGCTTCACCAACATGCCGGGTCTGCCTATCCTGCATTCCAAGGATCTGGTGAACTGGGAGATTGTGAACTACGCCCTGCAGCGTCAGGAGCCGGTGGAGTACTACAACAACGCCCACCATGGCGACGGCGTGTGGGCTCCGGCGATCCGCTACCATAACGGCGAATACTACATCTACTGGGGCGACCCTGATTTCGGAATCTACATGGTTAAGACCAAGGATCCGCGCGGCCAGTGGGACGCGCCGGTGCTGGTGGCTCCGACCAAAGGCGTGATCGACACCTGCCCGCTGTGGGATGACGACGGCCGGGCATATCTCTCGTGGGGCTGGGCCAAGAGCCGCTCGGGCCTCAACGCCGTACTGACGGTGCAGGAGATGACTCCTGACGGCACACAGCTCATAGGAGAGCCTGTGATGGTGTACGACGGCCTGCCTGAGGGCAACCATACGATAGAGGGCACAAAGTTCTATAAGCGCGACGGATGGTACTATATAATGGCTCCCGCCGGCGGTGTGGCCACGGGATGGCAGGTGGCGATGCGCTCACGCTCGCCGTTCGGCCCCTACGAGGCACGCACGGTGATGGCGCAGGGTGGCAGCGATGTCAACGGTCCGCACCAGGGCGGATGGGTCGAGACTCCCGAAGGCGAGGACTGGTTCATGCATTTCCAGGACAAGGGCGTCATCGGACGCGTGGTGCATCTGCAGCCCATGAAATGGGTCGACGGCTGGCCCGTGATCGGCGAGGATAAGGACGGCGACGGCTGCGGCGAGCCTGTGAAGACCTACCGCAAGCCCAAGACCTCGGCAAAGGTGGCAATCCACACGCCTGTGGAGAGCGACGAGTTCAACTCCACCACCCTCGGCAAGCAATGGGAATGGTTCGCCAACTATCAGATGCCTTTCGGATTCCCTACCCCCAACGGCACATTCCGCCTCTACGGACACACACAGTCGCCTGATTTCGTCAACATGCGCGAGGTGCCCAACATCCTCACACAGAAATTCCCCAACGAGACATTCACCGCCACTGCCAAAGTGACCGTATCCGGCACGGTCGACGGCCAACAGGCGGGCCTGATAATAATGGGCTACAACTACGCGCGCTTAGCTGTGGAGAAACAGGGAACGGATTTCGCCATAAAACTCATCGAATGCGAGAAATCCAACAAAGGTAACGGCGAGACCGTGACAGCCGAGGGCATCACCCTCCCCGCCACACGCATCAACAACCCCGGCATGCGCGCCAGCCACGACATTGACCTCTGGCTGCGCGTGAAGGTGGACAAGGACGAGAAGTGCCAGTTCAGCTACAGCACTGACGGCAAGAAATTCAAGGACGTCGGCTCCCCCTTCCAGGCCAGCGAGGGCCATTGGATCGGCGCACGCGTGGGATTCTTCGCCGTACAGCCCAAGGGCCCCAACCGCGGCTGGATGGACATCGACTGGTTCCGTATCGACAAATAAGTTATAAGTCATAGTGAATAGTGAATAAGTGGGTGATTATCAATTATTCACAATTCACTATAACTTATCCCTTAAAAAACTTATTCACTATTCACTATAACTTATAACTTAGAGAATATGTTAGTAAAGATTCCTGCGGCTGCCGTGCACGGCATCGACGCCATCGTGGTGACGGTGGAGGTGCTCGTGGAGATTGGAGCGCAATATACCATCGTGGGGCTTCCGGACACTGCAGTGCGCGAGAGCGGCGACAGGGTGCGCTCCGCCATAAAGCAGTCGGGGCTGGAATTCCCCCGGCGGGCCATAATGGTGAACCTGTCGCCCGCCGATGTCAAGAAGGAAGGTGCGGCCTACGACCTTCCCATCGCCGTGGGAATGCTTGCCGCAGGCCAGATTCTCAAAATCGCCCGTCAGGGCACCTTCATGATCATGGGAGAGATGTCGCTCGACGGCACGCTGCTGCCCATACGCGGCGTGCTGCCTATGGCGATAAAGGCGCGGGAGTTGGGCTATACGGGGATGATCCTGCCCAAGGCCAATGCCGTGGAGGCTGCCACCGTCAACAATCTCGATGTGTATGGCGCGGAGAATCTGCGTGAGGTGATAGAGTTCCTTTCGGGCTATCGTGAGATACAGCCCACTGTGGTGAACACGCGCGAGGAATTCGCGAAGGCAAGCATGGAGTTCGATGTGGATTTCGCCGATGTGTGCGGACAGGAGAATGTGAAACGCGCCTTCGAAGTAGCTTGCGCCGGCGGTCACAACATCCTGCTCGTGGGTCCTCCCGGGGCGGGCAAGTCGATGATGGCAAAACGTCTACCCACCATCCTGCCTCCCCTGACCCTGCGCGAGGCTCTGGAGACCACAAAGATCCACTCAGTGGCGGGCACGCTTCGGCGCGGCACGTCGCTGATGGCGGTGAGGCCGTTCCGCTCGCCCCACCACACGATATCACCCGTGGCACTCGTGGGCGGCGGCAACAACCCCAAACCGGGCGAGATATCCCTCGCGCACAACGGCGTGCTCTTCCTCGACGAATTCCCGGAATTCAGCCGTGGGGTGCTGGAGGTGCTCCGCCAGCCATTGGAGGACCGCACGATAGCCATCTCGCGCGCGAAATACAGCGTGGAATACCCGGCGGGATTTGTGCTTGTGGCTTCGATGAATCCCTGCCCCTGCGGCTATTACAACCATCCTACAAAAGAATGCACCTGCGCTCCGGGACAGGTGGCCAAATACCTCAACAAAATCTCAGGCCCGCTGCTCGACCGCATCGACATACAGGTGGAGATACTGCCCGTGCCGTTCAAGGACCTGTCGGAGCGGCGCGGAGGGGAGTCGAGCGCGGAGATAAGGCGCCGTGTGGTGAGGGCGCGGGAGATACAGGACAACCGCTTCCGCGACGAGCCCGAGGTGCGCTGCAACGCGCAGATGAACAGCCGCCTCATACGCCGGTGGGTGCAGCTCACCGACGAGAGCCGAGACATCCTCGAAAAGGTGATGACCCGCTACGACATGAGCGCCCGCGCCTACGACCGCATCCTTAAGGTGGCGCGCACCATCGCCGACCTCGAAGGCTCCCCCGACGTCCTCCCCTCCCACATCCGCGAGGCCACCGGCTACCGCAACCTCGACCGCAGCTCCTGGGGCCGTTGCCTCTGATGCCTCTAACCTAAGATTCCAAAATGATGCAAAAGAAATACAGAGCAAGAGATATAATAGAATACATTGTGGCTGTGGTGAATGAATTTGCTACACGCTACAATCTTACAGAGCAACAGGCATATAGATACATAAATTTTCACAAGGGCATTTCATTTCTCGAAGAAAATTACGGGATAATCCACACCCTCAGTTTCCGAGAAGCCATTGACAGCGTGGCATTGTTCTGCAAAACCAGAGGAGGCAGATTATGATACTTTTTCATGGTTCTAATATAACGATTGAAGAAATCAATCTTGGTAAATCAAAACCCTTCAAGGATTTTGGACAAGGATTCTATCTGTCAGATGATGAATCCCAGGCCATTGAAATGGCTAATTTCAAAGCTTTGATATTGGGAGGCTCTCCGATAGTCACCAAATTTGAATTCGAGAGAGAAAAACTTCTTTCATCGGATTTGAAAATCCGCATTTTCAAGGATTATACAGACGAATGGCTCGATTTCGTGATTGCCAACAGAATGGGAGACAAGGTCCAAAAATTTGATTATGTGTATGGTCCGATTGCGGATGATAAAGTAGGTCTGCAATTACGCAAATATGATGATGAAGAGATTACAAAGGATGAACTCATGAAAAGATTGAGGTATATGAAGGGTATAACATTCCAATACTTTTTCGGAAGCGATGAGGCACTCAAATATCTTAAGGTACTATGACGAAAGAATTTAAATATCTCAAAGAGGGAATAACGACCGATTTGGTGGAATTTTTAATCTCCGATTACAATCTCTCCATCCAGTCCGCCCTCGATACTCTCTACGAATCCGACACATTCGCCAAAATATGCGACCCGGCCACCGGCCTCTATTTTCAAGGCAGCAAATACGTCTATACCTATCTCCAAGACGAATTGCAGACCGGCAGTCTGAGATTGTCTCGCCCTGAAAAAAGTTGAGGCATAATGGCCGCCGAGGCAAAACGGCAGGAAATAAACTATTTTTTCGTCAGAGGTAGGTGACGGTGTCGGAAAGGGGCTTGCGGCTGGAGTGGTTGGGGAGCGGGCCGGCGCCTTCGGCTGCGTAGCCCAGGTCGAGGAGCATCAGGAGCTGCTCGCCTTCGGGAAGACCCATGAGGGTGTGGAGGTCGGCGGGATAGAATTTGTTGATCCAGCAGGAATCGACACCGAGGGATGCGGCGGCGAGCATCAGGTGCGTTGCAACGATTGTAGCGTCCTCTACGCCGCTCTGGAATGAGCCGTCTGGTGTGGTGTACACATTCTCCTTGTCAAATGCGACAGCGAGCACCGTAGGGGCTCCATAGCGGCATGGCGTGACCTTGTCGACCATCTCCAGAGCCTGTGGGCTGCGGCATACGTAGATGTGATGCTCCTGGAGGTTCTTGGCTGTAGGGGCGAGGCGTCCGGCTTCAAGGATTTGTGTCAGCACCTCTTCGGGCACCTGACGGTCGGAATATTTCTTGCAGGAATAGCGTTCCTGCGCAAGTTTTAAAAAGTCCATATTGGTGAGAAATTTTATCGGGATTTATCGGGATTAATCGCGATGGATCGGGATGAATCGAGGTGTAATGGGATTCTTATTGGATGAAAGGCTGCCTATTAATAGTCGGAGAAGAGGGAGGGCTTGATCTGAAGGCCGATGCGAATCTGGGTGTGGTATCTGTTGTATTCGAGGAGACCTTCACCGTAGCCGCTGTAGAACTGCAGGAAGAAATATTCGTTGGCGCCCTTCCACATACGCATGCCGGCCTCGACGGTGACGTTGTAGTTGAGGTTCCAGCCCTTGCGCTTGACCAGGGTGACGCCGCCGTTGAATTTGCGGTCGGGCGTCATGAATTGTGTGCCTATCTGGTAGATACCGCTATAGCGGAGGATATCGCGGTTGTTCTCGCCATCGACAATCGGAATCCAGAACTTGCCATGTACATTGGCGTTGGGACTGATGAGGATGTTGGCGGCAAGCGACACCTTGTTCCATGAACGCGAAGCATCCCCGTCGCGGCCGTTGCTCTCATGCTCCAATATCAGCGCCACCTTTCCCATGAATCGGTTGCGCAGGAAGATGGGCTTGGCTATGCCGACACCGGGGTTGAAATTGAGATCGGTCATCGGCATGGAATTCTCCAGCACGTTCCAGAAGCATTTCTGGGAGTAGAAGAGATAGAGATAGGTGCCGAACGGCAAGGTGGAGCGGGTGAGCTTCTGCGCGATCGATATCTGGAACTTAATATTGGTGTTCTGTGCATCAGGATGCCTCAGGGAGGGACCGAAGACGAAATAATTGTCCTTGTATAGCCCGAAATATGGCTGGCTGTCGAAAGCATCACGGATGCTGTCGCTGTTGATTTTCTCATCCTTGATGGTGACAATCTGCCCGACCGCCATCATTGCGACCATACAGAACATCACAATCGCCGCAGCCCGGCGGAAAAAATTCATGTACAGATGGTGATTATTCATTTTCGTGATTTATTTTGAACAGTCGTTAGGATGCGGAATCAAGTTCCAGAATATGCTGCAGGATGTCCACGGCAGCCTCCACAGACACCACATTGCCCACTGCAAAGCTACGCTTGCCACCATTGTCGCGGATAGCCACCCGTCGCGGATTCTCGGCCACGTAGGAAAGCAGCTTGCCGAACATCTTCGACTGGTAGTAGGCCTTGTTGCTGTCGTCGACGAAATAGAGGTACATCTTCTCCTGCTTTATGGCAATCTTGCGGATGCCCAGACGATGGCCCATCCTGCGCAGACGGGGCACACGCAGCAGTTCCGCCGCCTGCTTGGGAATACGCCCGAAACGGTCCTCCAGACGCGATTTGAAAGCCTGCAGGTCGGTCTCGCGCTCTATGTTGTCGAGTTCGCGGTACAGGGCTATACGCTCGCTCTCAGTGGGCACATAATCGTAGGGGAAGAACAGCTCGAGATCGGTCTCGATGGTACATTCAGTCACAAAATCCTGCTCGCCCTCGGGTGTGCGGCCATCATCGGCAGTGAGCACATCGGCGAATTCCTCATTGCGCAGCTCCATCACCGCCTCGCGCAGGATGGTCTGGTAGGCCTCATAGCCAAGGTCGGCAATGAAGCCGCTCTGCTCGGCACCGAGCAGATTGCCCGCACCGCGTATGTCGAGGTCCTGCATGGCTATGTGTATCCCGCTGCCAAGATCCGAGAAACTCTCGATGGCCTGCAGACGGCGGCGCGCCACCGGTGTCAGGGGCTTGCCGGGAGGCACCATAAGGTAGCAGAAGGCCTTGCGGTTGCTGCGTCCCACACGTCCGCGGAGCTGATGCAGCTCGCTGAGCCCGAAATTCTGGGCATTGTTCACGAGGATGGTATTGACATTGGGCATATCCACCCCGCTCTCTATGATGGTGGTGGAGAGCAGCACATCGTACTCCTGCGCCGCGAAATCCACGATAATATTCTCCAGCTTGTCGGGAGGCATCTGACCGTGGGCCACAGCCACCCTTGCATCGGGCACCAGACGCTGCAGCATGGCCTGAAGGTCGTAGAGACCCTCGATGCGGTGGTTGATGAAGAACACCTGGCCATTGCGCGACAGCTCGAAATTCACGGCTTCCGTGACAATGTCATCGTTGAGGGTATTGACGGATGTAAGCACAGGATAACGGTTGAGAGGCGGTGTGTTGATTGCGGAGAGGTCACGCGCACCCATCAGAGAGAACTGCAGGGTACGCGGAATAGGCGTAGCCGACATGGTGAGGGTGTCGACATTCACCTTCATCTGCTTGAGCTTCTCCTTCACCGACACGCCGAATTTCTGCTCCTCGTCGACGATGAGCAGTCCGAGATCCTTGAACTCCACGCTCTTCCCCACCAGCTTGTGGGTGCCGATAAGGATATCGATCTTACCTTCCTTGAGGTCGGCGAGGATCTGGCGGGTCTGCTTCGCATTGCGCGCACGGGAGAGATAGTCGACTCTCACAGGGAAATCCTTCAGACGGTCGGAGAAAGTGCGGTAATGCTGATAGGCGAGCACGGTTGTGGGCACGAGCACGGCAGTCTGCTTGCCGTCGACAGCAGCCTTGAAAGCGGCGCGTACGGCCACCTCCGTCTTTCCGAACCCCACATCGCCGCACACGAGACGATCCATAGGGCGCTGACTCTCCATATCAGCCTTCACAGCCCTCGTGGCCGAGAGCTGGTCGGGAGTGTCCTCATAGATGAACGACGCCTCCAGCTCCTGCTGCAGATATGAGTCTGGCGAGAATGCAAAGCCCTGCTCCTCCTTACGGGCAGCGTAAAGCTTGATGAGGTCGCGTGCGATATCCTTCAGTTTCGACTTGGTGCGCTGCTTCATTTTCTCCCACGCGCCGCCTCCAAGGCGGCTTATCTTGGGAGGCACACCTTCCTTACCGCGATATTTCGATATCTTATGGAGGGCATGGATAGGCACAAACACCAGGTCGTCGTTCTGATAGATGAGTTTCACCATCTCCTGTGTGCGTCCGCCTATATCGGTGCGGAGCAGACCTCCGAACTTACCGATACCATGGTCGATATGCACAATGAAATCCCCTATCTCGATGGAAGTGAGTTCCTTGAGCGACATTGCCAGCTTGCCGCTTCGCGAGCGTTCGCTCTTGAGGGTGTACTTATGGAAACGGTCGAAAATCTGATGGTCGGTGAAGACACACGCCTTCGACCGGTGGTCGACGAAGCCCTCATGGAGAGTGCCTTCGACCGGAGTGAATGCGATATTGTCGCCACGGTCCTCGAAAATAGCCTTCAACCGGTCGGTCTGTCTGGAGCTGTCGCTCAGGATATATAGCTTGTAGCCGTCGGCGAGGAGCGATTTGAACGAGTCGCTCAGCAGATCGAAATTCTTGTGGTAGATACCCTGCGGTGAACAGGCGAAATCGATGGCAGCTCTCTCCTGATCAGGCGTAACGGCACCAGGGAGTGCCGCCTCCGAGCCGGTGGCTGCGGAGAAATGGAGTGTGCGGAATGTAGTGATGCGCCGACAGAAATCTTCGGCATCCACCACCTTCTGCATGGCAGAGCGGTCGCCTTCGTCGGCAATCATCGCGCTTTCGGAGAATTCCTCCGATGCAATGGCACGGATGCGTTCGAGGGTGAACCGCAGGTCGCGGACAGCAATCAGGGTATCCGACGGGATATATTCAAGAAGCGACTGCCCCTTGGATGACTGTGCGACATTGGACGTGACAGCCACATCCTGAAGCTTAGTCTCGGATAGCTGGGTCTCGACATTGAAAGTGCGGATGGAATCCACCTCGTCACCGAAGAAATCCACACGCAAAGGAAGCTCGGATGAGAAACCGAATATATCGAGAATGGATCCGCGCACTGCAAAATGTCCGGGCTCGAACACATAGTCCTGCTCGGTGAAACCATTCTCCCTGAGCCACTGCTGTATGGCCGACAGGTCGAGCGTGGCTCCCACCTTGATATTTAGCGTATGCTCCCGGAGGTGGGCTCTTGTAGCCACCATCTCGGCGAGAGCTTCGGGATATGTGACCACCAGGCGAAGCGAGCGGTCATCGTACCAGTGGCTGAGCGTCTCGGTGCGCAGAATCTGATTGGGGGCATCCTCCTGACCGTACTTGATGTCCCTCTTATAACCCGACGGGAACATCATCACCGCCTTCTCGCCTGCCACACGCGAGATGTCGTGGTAGAGATAGCCGGCATCGTCGAGCGAGTCGCCGATGACCAGTATGGGCGACTTGCGCGCCGGAAGCGACGCCAGCAACACAGCCGCCGCCGAGCCTGCAAGCCCGTAGGCGTGGCTCTCGCGGTGGCGCAGAAGGGCCGTCATGGCCTTCGCCCTCGACGGGGTGAGGAACATCGCCCCAATATCTGATACTTTATCCAAGATAATGAAAAATGAATATTGAAAAATGAAAAATTGCCATCCAGTCGGCCCCTTATGCCTTATACCTAAGATCTATTTCGAGAGAATCTTGCGGTAGCGGGGCTCGTCGGTGAGCACCTCGATGGCGGCCTCTACATCGGGGTCGCCGCTGAGGGAACGCTTCACCATCACGGCATCGTCGAAATAGCGGTCGGAAATCTCACGGTCGAGCATAGCCTTGAGTTCTTTCTTGTTGAAATCAAGGTCGTGGTTGAGATCATGCTTGAGCATAGCCTCAAGCACATCGAACTGCGCCGCCACCGAATCAGTCATGTAGCCTTCCTGTGAGGCGGCGTCGCGCAGCAACTTTATGCCCGACTCGCACAGACGGTCATATTTGAACCTGTCGGGGTCGATGAAGGTCTTGAAATCCTCGAATATGGTATCGGTGATTTCGAACGTGTCGCCGTCGGGAGTGTCGGCGGCATGCTGTGCGAAATAGCGGTTGGCGAAATCGTAAGCCCAGAAATCTGCCTCGACGTTGTAGGTGAGACGGTTGTACTCAGGATGCTCCACCTTCACATCGGGAGTGATTCCACCGCCGTCGCGCACCTCGCGCCCGGCTACGGTGTGGAACACGTTTGTGAGACTGTCAGGAATCCTTGCCACCGTTCCATCGGGATTGCGGTGGGAATAGTCGATAGCCTGGATGAGACGTCCCGATGGAATGTAATAGCGGGCTACCGTCACCTTAAGCACACCATCGTAGGGAAGCGGACGGGTGGACTGCACAAGTCCCTTGCCATACGAACGCTCGCCGATGATCACGGCACGGTCGAGGTCCTGCATCGATCCGGCCAATATCTCGGATGATGAGGCGGTGCCTCCGTCGACGAGGAATGCCAGAGGAATCTTGGTGTCTATCGGAGCCTGCGATGTCTTGTAGATTTTCTCATCCTCCTTGCCACGATAACGGGTGCGGAGCACCTCGGTGCCTTTCGGGAGGAAATAGCCGGCAATCTGCACGGCGCTTTCCAGCAGACCGCCGCCGTTGCCACGCAGGTCAAACACTATGCCCTTGAGGTCGGGATTCTTTTTAAGCTCGTTGAGCGCGGCCTTCACATCGCCAGCGCTTTTCTCATTGAAGGTGGTGAGCTTGATATAGCCGATGCCATCCTTCATCATGCCGTAGTATGGCACAGGCTCGGTGCGTATCTTGCCGCGTATGATCTCTATATCCACGATAGAGTCGGCGACATACGGACGTTTCACCGTGAGGTTCACCTTCGTGCCCGCCTGTCCGCGCAGCAGCTTGGTAGCCTCCGTGGATGTGAAGCCTCTGGGGAGGGTGTCACCGTCGATGGCAAGGATCACATCGCCGTGGCGCACACCGGCCTTACGTGCCGGAGAGTTCCACTGCGGCTGATACAGCATCACCTTGCCGTCGCGCTGCAAGATGGTCGAACCGATACCGCTGAACTCACCCGAGGCAAGCGACGCGAAATCCTCCTGCTCGTCGGCGGAATAGTATTCAGTGTAGGGGTCGATCTGGCCGAGCATGGCGTCGATGGCGTTGCGGATGCTCTTTTTCGCGTCGATGGAGTCGACATAGTTCATCTGCAGCTCCTTGTAGATGGCGTTGAATATATTAAGGTTCTGCGCCACCTCCGACTTGTTGCTGCTGGTCTTAGCGCTGACAGCCATGACACCGATAGCCACGGCTGCAGCAAGCAGGGTATATATGGTTTTCTTCATATTTTCATTCCTTGATTCCGAAAGCCAGGTCGCCGGCATCGCCGAGTCCGGGCACTATGTAACTGTGTGGGTTGAGGTCGGCATCAATTGCCCCTACCCATAAAGTGGTTTTCTCAGCGGGAAAGACCTTGGCCACGTAATCGACAGCCTTCTGCGAAGCTATCACGGATGCCACATGAATCTTGGCAGGAGTGCCTTTGGTGAGGAGTGCACGGTAGCTCAGCTCCATCGATGCACCGGTGGCAAGCATGGGATCACAGAGAATCAGGGTCTTGCCATCAAGACGGGGCGATGCGAGATATTCGATATGGATATCGAATTCATCACCTTTCTCGTGGTAGCGGCGATACGCCGATACAAAAGCATTGCCTGCCCGGTCGAAATAATTCAGGAAACCCTGGTGGAAAGGCAGACCGGCCCGGAATATCGTGGCGAGCACCACATCGTCGGCGATATCGTGGCATGAGGCTTCGCCTAGTGGGGTCTGGATCTCCACACGCTTGTAGTCGAGGGTCTTTGATATCTCGTATGCCATGATCTCACCGGCACGTTCGAGGTTGCGGCGGAAGCGCATGCGGTCCTCATGTATGTTGGTTTCCCGCATCTCGAGCATCAGACGGCTCATCAGCGAGTTGGTCTCATCGAAATTTATCAGTTTCATTTTATAAGATTTATAAGACTTATAAGTCTTATTTTTTGCCATTCACCAGCTCAAGGATCTTGGCCGGGATGTCGATGTTATTGTTTAGGTTAGAAAATTCGTAGGCTCCCACACCCATAGCGTAGACCGGCACGGGATTACCGGTGTGCGTGGTGGTGACGAAGCCGATTCCGGCGATATTGTTGAACACCTTGAACACCTCTGCCGCGAAGGAATTAAAATTGGCGTAGAGAGTCTTCTGGTCATCGCTGTTGCGCATCAGGAACGTGGCGTCGAATTTCTCCTTGAGCGCGTTCGTCTGAGCTTCATTTACGTCGAGCTGCTTCCAGAATCCGAAATTTTCGGTGAGATACTCACGCATATCGTCCCAAGTGTACACACGGCGCGATTTGAGGATACCCTTGCAATAGTCGTTGAAAGCCTCTTTCGACACTTTCTGATAGTCGATTTTGTCGAGATAGGCATTGTAGCCGGTGAAGGGAGAGCCCACCGACATGCCGCCGGTGTCGTGGTCGGCCGTCACCACGATAAGGGTCTCAAGCGGATGTGCGTTGTAGAAATCCACTGCCACGGCTATAGCCTCGTTGAAATTGAGCGTCTCCTTGATGGCCGCCCCACCGTCGTTGGCATGCAAGGCGTGGTCGATGTTGCCGCCCTCCACCATCATGAAGAACTTGTCTGGCGACACTCTCTCCAGATGGCTCAGGCACGAGCGGGTGATGTAGGGCAGCGATATGGTCTGCTCCAGGGAGTCGATGGTGTAGCCTACGTTGTAGTTGGGAGTGCCTTCGTAGTTGAGGAGGAACACCTTTTCAGAAGTCGAATTCTCAAACTGCTCCTTTCCGCGCACCACATCCACATTGTTCTGCTTCATGATCTCGAGCAGGTCGGTGGGATTGCCATCCTTGTCGGTCTCGCCGCGCAGTCCTGCGCCACAGAGGAAATCATATCCGCTCTGAGCCGCCTGTACGCCTATCTCATAGAACATCGAGCGATGGGGCACATGAGCGTAGAAAGCGCCGGGAGTGGCATCGTCGGGAGCCACAGTAGTTGCGATGCCTATGCCATAGCCATCGTCCTTGAGTATGCGTGCCACTGATGTCACCGACACGGTGTCGGGATCCATGCCGAGCATGCCGTTCTTTGTCTTCACACCTGTGGAGAGGGCAGTGCCTGCGGCAGCGGAGTCGGTGACGGGCGAGCTGGCGCTGTAGGTGAGTGCGACACCTGCCACGGGGAACTGCATCATGGTGATGGGGTCGGGATTGCCGAGCACCTGACGGTTGTACATCTCGGTGGCGGTGACGGGTCCCATGCCCATGCCGTCGCCGATGAAATAAAATATATACTTCGGTTGGGTTGCAAATGCGCTGATTGCGAGCGAGGCGGCTATCGCCGTGATTGCAGATCTTAGTTTCATTTCCTTATCTGATTTTAGCTGTTATTATTCTTTTTAGTGGATGCCGGTGATTTACAATGGATTACGGATGCCCGGATGCATTCCTTGCGAGGAAATCAAGGAGGCGGCGGTCGTTGAGCAGACGGGGAATCTTGCGCTGTCCGCCGAGCTTGCCCGTTGAGCCGAGCCACAGGTCGAAGAGCCCGGCAGGGGCGGTGGTCACAGTGAGGGGGTCGAGGAATATGCCTCCGCTGCGTTTTGCCTGATAGTCGGAGTTCTCTTCCTGCAGACATTTGTCGAGCGTTCGGGCGAATTCCCCGGTGTCGGCAGGGGGTGTCCCCCACTCTATCCACCATTCGTGGCGACCGCGGGTACTCTCGGTGGCATACACGGGTCCGGCGGTGTAGTCCACCACTGTGCATCCGTGCTTCTTGCAGGCCTTTTCGATTGCCGCCTCGGCATTGTGCACCATCAGCTCCTCGCCGAACACGTTGATGTAGTTCTTTGTGCGCCCTGCTATAGTGATTTTCAGCGGATTCACATGCTCCACCTTCACGGTATCGCCTATCATGTACCTCCACAGGCCATTGCAGGAGGTGATCACCAAAGCGTATGTGCCGCCCTCCTTTACCTGCCATGCCGGCAGCAGCTCCGGATTAGGACTGTCGAGGGTTTCGACCGGGATAAATTCGTAGAACACCCCTATGTCGAGCAGAAGCAGCATTGATGTATCGTCGATGCTGCTCTGTGTGGCGAAGAAACCTTCTGAGGCATTGTATGTCTCTATATAGCGCATCTTCGCCGGATCGGTGATGCGGGCATATTCCTCATGATAAGGCAGGAACGAGATTCCGCCGTGGAAGAATACCTCAAGATTGGGCCACACCTCGTGGATAGAGGATGCGCCTGTGTATTCAAGCACACCCTTGAGCACGGTAAGGAACCACGAGGGCACTCCCGATAGATTGGTGATGTCCTCGCGCACCGAAGCCTCTATCAAGGCCGGAAGCTTCTCCTTCCAGTCGTACATCAGGGCTATCTTCTTGTCGGGGACACGGAAACGCGCCGCCACCGAGGGCATGGCATCGATGAGCGATGCCGAGAGGTCGCCCACCTTCACTCCGGCGGGCAGCGTAAGCTCGTTGGCAAAGCTTCCACCGAGAATCAGAGCCTTTCCCCCGAAAAGTCTGGAATCCTTATAGATGTCAAGATAGTGGGCCACCACATCGCGGGTGCCGGCATAATGGTTGAGCCGCAGCGATGTGTCGGTGATGGGGATATACTTGCTTTTGCCGCCCGAAGTGCCCGATGACTGTGCGTAGCGTCTTGTGACGCCGGGCCAAAGGACATCAGCCTCGCCACGCACCATCCGCATGATGTGTTGCCGGAAATCCTCGTACTCGCGCACAGGCACCTTGCGTGTGAAGTCCTCATAAGTATCGGACGCCGACAATCCATGCTCGTGTCCGAAGCCCGTACGGCTGCCCTCGCCTACCAGAGAGCGCAACTGGGCACGTTGCACCGTCTCAGTGGCCATGCTCCATTTACGTGCAGCATCTGCACGGCGCTTGAATATCATTCTGGCTATGGGCGTCAAGTTAATCATATCACAAATTTAGTGTTTTTTTTGCTATCTGCCACGACCTACAGGAGAAAAAAACGATTTTTTACGTATCACAACGGGCCTTAGCAGACGCATGACAAAATACACTCCCACCATGATCATCACAATTATCGCGGAGCATGGCACATCAACCATAGCTCCCACCACCAGTCCGGAGATATTGCACACCAGAGATATCACCACCGAAGCAAATATCATGCTCCTGAACCGCCGGAAATATATCTCGGCCGCCATCATCGGCAGCGAGAGCATCGACATGAGCAACATCACTCCCACCAGACGGATAGTGAGCACGATGCACACCGCCACAAGCACCGTCATGGTGTAGGATATGAACCTTACAGGCAGATGAATCACCCTGGCGAAATCCGGATCGAAGGCACAGTACACTATCTTGTGATAGAATATGGCGAAAAAGGCTATAAGCACAGCCGTGAATATGGCGAAAGCAAGGATATCGCCTTTAGAGATGGTGAGGATATTGCCGAAGAGAAAGGAATTGAGCTCGGGCACATAGCCGGGGGTGAGGAACACGAACAGCACGCCTACAGCCATGCCTACCGACCACACGACGGCTATCGCGGAGTCCTCGCGCACATTCACACGATGCGACATCCATTCCACTCCCACCGCCGAAGCTATGGCGAACACAGCCGCCATCACAATGGGATTGATGCCTAAGAAATATCCTAAGCCAAGTCCGCCGAAGCAAGCGTGGGTGATGCCGCCGGAGATGGCCACAAGACGGCGGGTGATGATGTAGGTGCCTATCATCGCCGCTGCCACACTTATGATAATCACGCCGACAAGGGCGTTCCTGAAGAAATCGTATTGTAAGAAATCAGCCATCCGCTAAGTAGGTTATGGGCTTATAAGGTTATGGACTTATAAGACAGGATCAGGCGGTGCGCCCTGCCCTCGCCTCTGCCACTATCATCAGGAGCTCCTCGCGCACGGCGCCCGGAAGGGTGATGCCCCGAAGCTGCAGACTGCGTGCCCACCCTGCTATGTCGGATGGCAGGAGGGTAAGGAGCACATCGCGGAACTGCTCGGTCTCGTCATCGGTATACTGGTCGGACCGGCGGTCCTTATAGCGGTCGAGTTCTTCATCATCATAGTAAATTATCTCCTGACCTGGAGCTGTGAGCAGCGAGTCCTTCTCGCAGGTGAGGTGCATTCCGCAACATTCGCTGTCGGCGGATGCCTGCGGAGCCTCTTCCTGTCCGGACGCCTGCTCCTCAGTGGCATCGGTGGAGGTGAGACGGTGGTGGAAATACAGCGCCGCACCCACCACGATCAGAGCCGCCAATATTATCAGAGCCGCCGCCATTATTCCGGAATTTCTTCGGTGAGGGAGGGATCAGCGAGGGTGAATCCTGCATTCTGCATGTTTTCCCAGAAGCGGGGATAAGATTTGTTCACCGTCTCGCAATCCTTGATTATCAGACCGGGGATATACATCGCGGCGGGAGCGAAAGCCATCGCCATGCGGTGGTCGTCGTAGGTGTCGATCACAGGCAATTCGCGGATAGGCACACGCCTGCCGTCCCATTTTATCTCACTGTCCTTCTCCACGGTGAGGATGACTCCGAGTTTTGCCATCTCCTTGCACAGGGCATCCAGACGATCGGTCTCCTTTATTCGCAGCGAACGCACACCGGTGAAGGCGAACGGCACACCGAGCATACCGCAAGCCACCACAAGTGTCTGCACGAGGTCGGGATAGTCGGAGAAATCGGCGTCAAGACGGGAGTACACCTCAGGCGACGCACTGAGCTCTATGCCTCCGTCGTCATTGGAATTGGTGATCACCCCGAGTTTTTCGAAAAGCCCGGCCGCCACGCTGTCGCCCTGCAGCGAGGGTAGCTTGAGCTCGGGGATGGTGATCCAGCCTGCCGACAGGGCTGCGACTGAGTACCAGTAGGATGCGGCCGACCAGTCTCTTTCGATATCGGAGTGTTCGGGCTCGTGGTACTGTCCCGGTGTGACATACACGAATGTGTGCTCACGCTCGGCGTTGATGCCCCTGTAGCGCATCATGGCGAGGGTCATGTCGAGATACGGCAACGATGAAATCTCACCCTTGAGAGTGAGGCGGAAATCGCTGTCGAATGTAGGAGCCATCATCAGCAGGGCGGAGACAAACTGCGAACTTATCGAGGCATCGATTTCGTAGGATCCACCGTGCAGACGGTTGCCCTTGATGCGGAGCGGGGGAAATCCCTCGGCACCGGCATACGTGATGTCGGCTCCACACTGGCGCAGGGCATCAACGAGCGGACCGATGGGACGCTTGCGCATGCGCTCCGAACCGTCGATTAGGATATCCGCTCCGGGAGTAGCGGCATAGTAGGCCGTAAGGAACCGCATGGCCGTGCCGGCGGCGCCGATATTGACATTCCCCCGTATACCACCCGACAGGGCCGATATCATCATCTCGGTGTCGTCGCAGCGGGCCACACTGAAATCGGGATATTCGCCGGTGGCAAGTGCATGCATAAGCAACGCCCTGTTGCTCATGCTTTTGCTCAAGGGTACCGACACCTCAGCCTCCAGCATCTCCTCCGGAGGAAATATTCTGTAATCCATTATTATCCTTTTTTTTGCAAATTTACTAATTTTTGTACAGAGCGTACTTAAAAAAATTGTTAACGCATTAATTAGTCATCAGCAGACGTAAAGTGCCATGTCGGCAGCCATAGTTGCGTTCAGCTGAACATTTCTTCACCCACAGGCGTTTTATCAGCAGAAACATAATTATACAGTACACAACATTTAAACACCTACTACTATGGACATCAACAACACCATCGCAAATGCAGCCGCAAAAGTATCAGCCGAAGCTGCCGAACTATCCGCCGACGCCGCAAAAGTAGCAGCCCAGTCGAAATTCGATTCAATCAAGGAACAGGCACAGGACAAGCTCGCCGCAGCCAAAGACAAGCTTGCTGATGTCCAGGACACCGCCGCCGACAGGATGGCTCAGGTGAAATCGACACTTGCCGACAAGGTGGAACAGGCCAAGGAATCCATCCGTGAGATGACAGCACAGACTCTTGCCGGCGCCTCAAACGTCGCCTCCAAGCTGGCGGATAAAGCCGGCGAGGCTGCAGCCAACCTCACCAACGACTGATCCCTCCCCCATAACATATTATTCTCCTCTCTCTCATGTGATGTGCCCCACCCGGCACATCATTTTTTTGTCCTTGCCGCTACCTGATATAATAGCGTATAAGCCCAAGGCATCCACCGATGCCTACGATACTTAGCCTGTCGATCAACGAAAGGTCGGAATCATTTATCCCTACCCTCCGTCCGGATGACTTCAAAAAAATGGAATATATCCGGCTTATTTTTGCTACGTGAAAATTTTTTCGTAGATTTGCAATCCGGTAAATCTCCTTCACTAAATTGATATGCAATATCACGACACATCAAAAAGCCTTCTAAACACAAAAGAATCTTGTCAGGGCATAATTCCATTTTTTATGGAAAATATTGTCGTGTGTTATAATTTTGTGGAGAATTATTTCAGAAAGTGTATTGAAAATTTGGTAGTTACAAAAAATCGAATACTCTCTCTCTCTCTCTCTCTCTCTCAGGAGTCGCGCGTTAATATATAAAACTTTCGCTAATTTTCAATGGTTTAGCGTAGATATTTTTCCTTTTAAAAGCAAACTTGTCTTTTGGAAAAATTCTAACGCGGCCCATACCGTTCACTTTTATAGCCCACACAACCTACGTTCCGGCGATATACTGGACATGTATATAACATGCCCGTATATCGCCGGAATGTGTAACCATTTGACAAAGCGCATCTCAAGCATTAAGACTATTCAGGGAACTATCAAGTGTTAACCACATAACAAAAATAAATAACTTATAAACTTACACTACTATGAGATTTCTCAAAAATGCCGCCACCGAGTGGGAAAAGACAATGACTGAGAACGACCTCGACAAGATGGAAGCTCAAGGTCTGGATGTAAGCGCATACCGCGAGAAACTTGCCGCACGACGTGCCAAGGAAGCAGAGCAAGCCAAACGTGACAAGGAGATGTGGAAAAATCCTACCAATCTCGACAAACTCACCCCATACATCGCCACACCTCGCAGTGCCGATACACCGTTCTTCAGTAAAGTAGCCGGAAAAGCACCTTGGTTCGGCAAGAACAAGTGGTTAAAAAAGCATACTGAAGGCCAGATTGTTTTTGTCGGTGTAATCAGTGCTCCGGCCGAAGCATGGAAAGGCGGCAAACACGAGTATGACAGCCATCAGATTATCGGAATATATGCTTTGGACGACAAGCATATCCACAACGTCGAGTGGCTGCAAAAAGTTGCTGAGACTCTCCGACTTATGAGTGAGGGCAAGCAGCCAGTCGCCCCCGGTTGCGAAAAAATCATGGATATGATTTCCGACGAAAGCGACTGGAGCGAGGTAAAACTACCTGCAAGCCTGGCAGATGGAGCCGACACATGTGTACGCCGCCTCGTGGTGTACGACAAGGAACTGCCTAAAGGTTATCTGCCTTCCAATGCTATCGTTCCCCATTTTTATTGGGATGGCACAATCAAACGCATTCATGCCGATTTATATATCTAAAAGCTCAGCCTCTATATGATGATAGCCATTTTGAGCATTGCAGTGATATTTCTCGTAATTCTGTCATGGGCAATATTCATTTCCAACGACCTTATTGCCAAGCGCAATCGCGTGAAGCAGTGCAGGAGCGGTATCTGCGTGGCTCTAAAACAAAGGAACGACATGATTCCCAATCTTGTCGCATCAGTCAAGGCTTACATGGGGCATGAAAATGAAGTTCTTACACGCATAGCCGAGCTTCGCTCCAAAGTTGCTTCAGCTTCCGAATCTGAACAGATCAAGAAGGGCACTGAGATTTCATCGTTACTGGCTCGCCTGCAAGTTGTCGTTGAAAACTATCCCGAACTGAAAGCCAACGAACAGTTTATGAATCTTCAAGGGCAGATTGTGGAAATGGAGAATGAGCTTCAGGCAATTCGACGCACCTACAATACAGCGGTGACGGATTATAACAACAGTATCGAGATGTTCCCGTCCTCCGTCATTGCATCATGGCGCAAACACGAACAGCAGGAGCTGATCGAGTTCCCGGAAAGCGAGACGAGAGAGGTAAAAGTCGGAGACCTATTCTAATCGCTTATGGAGCACTCATCGATTGATTTCAAGTCCCTTTCCCGTCAGATGCGGAAAGAATTGACACGCATCGGACTCTTGCGAAAACTGGTGCGCTGTCTCATCTGCATCGTCTATCCTCTTGCCCTGATATGGTTCGGATTCTGTATTTTCGGAGGGTTTCTTATTGACCGTTCGGACTACGAAACCTCGATTGTTACCGGAAAATATGTGCTGATAGGTTTCGCAGTGTTCTTCGTGGCGCATTATGCATTTATGTTTAGTTTCAATGCGCTGAACAAACAGGAGAACAAAACAATGCGTAATATCATCGCCCGTCTGTACCCGACAGCGAAATATACGCCTACGGGCTCTGCCGATTCGCGTATACTGGCACATAGTCGATTGTTCGGTACACCGAAGGCAAACGGCAACTATATCAATTCTACCGGATACGGCTGTCTGGATATTCCGGTTGGGGACCGATGGATGAGACTTGCGGATGTGGGTGTTACGTCGGCCAACCGTAAAGACTTTTCATCAATGAACTTTATGGAGGTGCTATACCAATATTTCGTACGTCCGATTTTCGGAGCACGTGTGGAGAGCACCATGCACAGCTTTCGCGGTATGTTCGGATACTGCCAGCTCGGACGGTCATTCCGGGGCTATGTCATGCTACTACCCGACCATTTGGAAAACAGAATTGGATATCTGGCGCAAATCGTTCAGGGTATCAAACAAAAACATGGCGCAAAGTTCGTGCATCTGGAGGACCCTGAATTTGAAAAACTATTTGCCGTCTATGCCGATGACGAGGTGGAAGCCCGCATGGTTCTTACCCCGGCCATGATGAGAAAACTAACGGAATTACGAAAGTCTTTCAGCCGGGATCTGATGCTCTCCTTCAACGGCGATATGTTCTACTATGCCTCGGACACTCCCGATGGGTTTTTGCGTCCCGGAAGAAAGTCTTTGAATGACGAACGCCTGTTGGAACAACTATATAGGGAAATTGATTTCTGTAGGACTGTAAATGCCGAAATGGAGCGTGATGCCCGAAAATAATATTGTAAAAAACATAGAAACATTAATACAACAATTAAAAACAAATCAAAATGAAAAAACTTTATTTCACCATCGTATTACTCGGTATCATCGCAATGATGACATCGTGTGGCTACGTCTCCACTTTGATGGGCGAAGCAGCAAATCCGGCCGATAAAGCCGAATCCTATACAAAAGCCATTGAGCTTGTAAAGGGAAACGTAGACCTTAACAAGTATAAAATCTACTCAGTGAGATTCAATGAAGGCAAAACGCTTTCCAATGACCTTGAAAACGTAAAAATCAGCTTGGTAGACAACGACAATCAAAAATTCACACAGACTATCCGTATGGACGGGACGGTTGAAGAATTGACCCCAAATGAAACCCTCCAAAAAGTGGAATATGATAAAATCAAAGGCATTGACCTGTCTGAAATCAATCCCACGGATCTCGAGGGTTATTTCGAGGAGGCTAAAACCATGCTTCCCGAAGGACACTCTTTCGAATCAATCAGCAGCTATGTCATAGATGAGAAGATTTCTCGGTCCAACACCAATAACGGAATAAACACCATCCATTTCACTATCTGCTTCACTGAGGATGGTAAATCCGTAGAGCAAAAAGGCCGTGTGATCACGACAAACTACTATGAAGTATCCGTCTACGTGCAGCCCGACGGCACTCTTGTAGTCGAATGATGGCGACATACAACTCGGCAACATAGCAGCAATGGACAAAATAACTTTACTTTCAGGCATCTTCAACGGCGACACCATTCCCGACAGGTTCGATGCGAAAGCCGTTGAAGGTTTGCGCAAACAATGGCGCAAGTTAGACAATCCGCGGGTAGTGCGGCTATATCCTATAAGAAGAGTCGCACACGAGGATTCACGTTATTGTGTGTACGCTTGTCCGTTCAAAGGCTCTGAAATCAATGAACAGACATTACAGGATATTACATCATTGGTTGATCAGGTGGAAGTAGGCGATATCCGATACGATTCCATGATGTCTTCAGGAACCTATTTCGTAATGACCGAGAACGCCACTCACATTCTCGAAGAAGAATATCGTGATGCCATTGTGGAGGTAAGCGATCGTTTCGAAGATATCTTCCTATTCTCAGATATGGTGACCTCCCCCAAAAAAGTGTCCCATCTGGATTGTCATTATGCAATTATCGGATTATATAAACAACCCAACCAATACGATGTTACGATAATTCCCAATTCAGCAATAGGAGAAGAATCGAGCAGGCAATCGTTCAAAGTCAACATTGCAGCGGATGAAGAACCATCATCGCCGGCAGAGGAAAAAGTTAAATCTGCCCTTACTGTAGTGTCTGCCATAATAACGATTGGAATAGCAATCTGGTATTTCTTTTTTAATTAGAATTTTCAACATTAAAATGATAACATTTAATTACAGTTCAAAATCCGTGCTGAAGGATAGTCTCACTACTATCGTATTGTCGATAGTAATGATTGTGGGACCAATTGTATATCCTTTCGGCATCAGGATCGGCGCTACCCGTATTCTCGGACCCCTACCGACTGCTATCATTCTCATTGCCATCGGTTTGTTCATACTATATCGGGTGCTTATGAAAATCCGCGAGGCACGTACACTTGCAGCAAAAAACTGTTTCATAACGGTATCTGATGATATGGTCACTTATCCTGTTATAAAACACGGAAAGGTGCAACAGAATACGTTCAAAATCTCAGAAATTGCTGATGCAAGCTATGACAATGAGAACGGTATCCTGACGGTGACACTGACCAACAAACAAAAAGCCGAGTTTGATGTTGATTATTTCGACAGCATCGACAAACTCAAGGAATTTGCAGCACTTATACAGAAATAAACATCATAGGCAAGAGGGTTACTGAATAGGCTGTTGTCATATTCGGTCACCTTCTTTCCTTTTGTTAATTCTGTTATGGTACTCCGGTCATTCACAGGCAATATCATACATACAACTAATGGAGAAAGCAACTGTTAAAAAAAGCACGAAGAAGCGGCGTATTAAGAAAAAGGCCAAAGAGCAACATAAAACATTGCGACGTGTGCTCGAATGGGCTTCCTTTCTGTTGGTTGGTGTATCCTATGTTGTTATGTTCAAGCTCGCGGGCTGCACAATGGGCTACCTGCCGCCTGGATTGTGGTGGTGTACAGTCATTGCGACAATGATTGCGATAATGGCAAGGGCCTCGCAGAAGAAAGACCTGAAAGGTAATATCATGTTCTATGCCACCATCGGCTTCTTTTACGGCATGATGATATTTATCCTCATAATGGCTCTGATATTGGGAACAAATTACATTTTTCCGCGTTCAGAAACATACCGTACGATGGCGGTTGTCAACGGTAAAAAGACAGAACGCCACTTTCGCGGTCCGACATCGTATGAAATCAGCCTGCGCTTCAATAACGGACTCTGCTTTCCATGGGGTGGAGGCGTCAAGGATTTTGAGAAATATCAGGAATTTGACACATGTATGGTGACAATATATAAAGGACTATGGGGATTCAATGTCATCCGGGACGTTGAACTTACCGGTCCGGCAAAACGACATAATGACCTGTCAGCTTCCACTATCTCCTCTTTTGGCCTGGATGAACACCGACGCAGAAATTTGGACCGACGTATCATCCAAGCCCTCGATCATGATGAACGCATGAGGCATTATGGAACGCCACTGTCAATCCAACGGGTAACAGGCTCAGACATGAATGACGAATTCAGGGTAGGTTTGTTGAATGTGGCTACGTTTGAGGATATCAGCAAGGGTAAGCGCACCTTTGTTGAGTGCACGTGGAAAATTGGCGATGGCTACAAGAAGGGTAAACAGCGTATCACCTACTGGTATGAATGGCATGACGATCAACTTCACGCAGTGGATTCCCTACAGTGGAATACAGCTGAAGAATTTTAATTCAAAACCATTAAAATCACATATATGGAATTTTTAGACAAAATCAACGATTGGGTGCAAACTCACCCCGAGAACGGCTACCTGATTGCATCAGGACTGCTTACATTGTGGCTTATTTGTGTGATCATTGGCTGGAAATGGGCATACGTAGGTCATTCTGCTAAAGCAAACGCATTACGAGAATTGCTCGGAGACAAAATGTACCGAATCTGTGTAGGAGTTCTTCTCGCAATAGCACTCGGGTGCTCATTGTATCTGTACACTGTTACAGGAAATTAATCCGGCAATAGACATCCACTCATCTTAGTGTTATCTCGCCAAAGCCGGCAGGAAATAATTTTAATCAATTCAATAAAGTATTTTTTCAAAAACTATTCTGCTATCGTAAAATACTGATTTGTAGGGACGCGGCATGCCGCGTCCGCTTATCAATGCCATAAAATATGCGACTACCGTCTGTCAGGCTGACGCGCCATGGCGCGTCACTACACTAATCACAACAGTTGCAGCTATTTACGAAAGATATAGAATAGCTCTTTCTCTTACATATTCTACAATGATATGTTTGGTAAGGTGGATATGATACCGTGCTTTTTTCCTTGCTTCACTGTCTTGCGGTCCAGGGAGGCCGGGACGTAGTCCCAGTAGGGCTTCATCTTGTCCTTGAGTTGGGCGATGCCACACAGGCTCTGTTCGAGCAATGTCTGGGTGCCTTTGATGAGGGCGAGGAAGGTGGCTTCCTGCTCTTTTGCCGTAAGGTCCCGGCCTTCACGATATTCCGCGAAAAGCGAGGGGCGGGCAAGAAGGCCACGACCAACCATCACGCCGGCGAAACCGGAGGTAAGGGCCGCGATGTCGGAGGGGGTGGAAATCTCCCCGTTGAATATCACGGGATGATGAAGCTGTGACGCGAAATCGGCCATTTCGGAGAGCAGGAGGTCGCCTTTGTACTGCTGGGCGGCCGTACGGGGATGTATGGTGACGTGACGCAGCGGCATGGCGTTGATAATGTCGACAAGTCCGAGGCTGTCCTGCGGAGAATCTACGCCAAGACGCATCTTGATGGAAAATTTCAGTGTGCCGGCGTAGGGTATCATGGCTTCGGCAATATGCGCCAGCACATCCCGGCGGCACAGCATCCCGGCGCCCCTACCCTTCCTCACCTGAGGGACAAATGGACAGCCAAGGTTCATGTCGATGCGCCGGGCCCCGGCTCCGGCGATGGTGTCGACAAGCAGCCGCCACTCTTCCAAGTCACGGAAAATGATCTGTGGGGTAAGGGACATCCCACGGTTGAGATCCGAAGTGAATTCACGAAGGTCGCGTGGACGCACCACACCTTTCTCCACACGTATGAATGGCGTGAAATATTCCACCTCGCCCTGCCTACTGCCGAACATCGCGAAATGCACGCTGCGCCAAGCCGCCTCCGTAAGACCCTGAATAGGAGCCGCCATCAACATAAAATCTTTCTCCACGCCGCACATATATTTACAATTGCAGATTCCTAAGCAATGATCCAGTCTTCAATGCAGCGGGTCTTTGATGAGAAATTCACACCGATTTTGAAAATCTTGCGTGAATCGGTACGGAACGGACGGTCATACTCCTTCTCGTTTATCTGATCCATAGCCTGCTTTGCCGATCCGTCGTATTTCAGCTCCACGATGTAGATGTAGCGTTCGGTTTTTATCAGCAGGTCGATACTTCCGTCGGAAGTACTCGTCTCCGTATCTGTATCGAGTCCTATCAGGCTTGTCAGAAGAAAGAATGCATTGTGGAAATTGTTCTCATTGTCCATCCTCATCTTGTAGGAGACACCTGCAAAGAAAGACTGGAGCGACAGCATGAAATCTTCCGGCTTGCCTAATATCGCATCCGCGACAATATCAGCCACCACACTGCCCGGAAGCTCCGACTTGCTTTTCATGTAATTAGGTAACAACACGTTGTATAACCCCTTCTTCACCTCCTTATTAGGGATTCCGAGGCGGTATCTGTCCACACGCCGGTCATATTCCTTTATGGTGAGGTATCCCGTCTGGTACATGAGTGCCAGAGGTCTCGGATTTTGCAGGTCAAGACCTTTAAGATCCTCCTCGTCACACCAGGAGTCAAAGATTTTATCAAGGTCCGCGTTAACATTCTTCAGCGACTCTGCCACAATGGTCGGTACACCGGTCTCATTCCAGTAATTCTGCAGCCTTCTTTTTGCCATGCTGTTAAGCAGCGACCAAGGATTGTACATGTCGCTTCCTTCCTCAGCAAAGCGGTAGCCGTCATAATTTTCCTTGAGCTTCGCGCAAATCTCCGGAATAGACAATCCATATCTTTCAGCCAGCCCATTGATGCCATTCTGAAAATTGTCACGGAGCTCTTTTTCAGATATGCCGCATATATCGGCAAATTCATTGTCGAAAGATATGTCGTTGAGATTGTTGAGGTCAGAGAACACACTGAGTTTGCTGAAGCGGCTTACTCCGGTCAGGAACACAAGGCGTATATGTGCCGCGCTGCTCTTGAAATTGGAATACAGTGCAGCGAGTTCCGCCCTGTAATGCCCGAAAGATTCATTCTTGTTGAGATTCCCTACAAGCGGCTTGTCATACTCATCGACAAGAATCACCACCTGTCGCCCTGTTTTCGCATGTACCTTCTCTATGATGTTCTTGAATCGTTGCGCATGGTTCCTGTCATTGACTTCAATGCAATATTGTTCCTCCCATGACCTGAACACATTTTCAAGCACATCCTCAAGCCTACCCTCATCGGCATAGCGTTCCACATTAAGATCAAGGTGCAGCACCGGGTACGGGGTCCAATCCCAGTCGGTAGAATCGATGTACAGACCCTTGAAAAGCTCACGTTTTCCCTCAAAGAAATACTGTAGCATCGACAGAAACAGGCTCTTGCCAAAGCGACGCGGACGTGCAAGGAAAAAATATTGGCTTCCCCCGTTCACAATCCGGGATATGTATCTTGATTTATCAACATACACACATCCCATCTCACGCAAGGTCCTGAAATCCTGCTGTCCTATCGGATATTTCACATTGTCGACCATATTCAAACCGCTTCTCTGATTCTATTCTGTGGCAAAAGTACAAAAAAATTGAGACTCCAAGACATGGAATCCACCATTATTTGCGGGCGAAGATGCGGTCGACGATCATGGCTATGGAGCCGTCGCCGGTGACGTTGCAGGCGGTGCCGAAACTATCCATGGCTATGTAGAGGGCTATGATCAGGGCATTCTGCTCCTGTGTGAAGCCGAGCATCGAGCTGAGCACTCCGAGCGAGGCCATGATGGCTCCGCCGGGCACTCCCGGAGCCGCGATGATGCTCACGCCGAGCATGGCGATGAAGCCGGCGAACATGCCGAAATCGTAGTGCATGCCCTGCGATATCATCAGGGCCAATGCGCATGCCACGATCTTGAGCGTGGAGCCCGACATGTGGATGGTGGCGCACAGGGGGATGGTGAAGCCGGCCACATCCTTGTCCACGCCTATGGCGATGGCCTGACGGAGAGTGACGGGTATGGTGGCGGCAGATGAGGCGGTGCCCAATGCGGTGAAATAGGCTGGCATCATGCCCCACAGGGCCTTGAAAGGATTCTTGCCCGCCACGGCTCCGGCTATGCAGTACTGGATCACAAGCACAAGCACATGAAGCACGAATATCACGCCGATTATCTTGGCGAAGGTGAGAAGCATCGGGCCGACCTTGCCGCTGATGGTCATGTCCATGAATATGCCGAAGATGTAGAGCGGAAGCAGGGGCACGATGGATTTCATGATTATCCACGTTATCACGTCGCGGAAGCCGGCCAGTCCGTTGCGCAGCGATACTGATCCTACCCGCGCAGTGCCCAAGCCGAGGATAAAAGCCAATACCAGAGCCGACAGCACGCCCATGACAGGCTCGATATCCATTGTGAAGAACGGAGCGAGCTCCACCGTATCACTGGCAGCGGCCATGTAGGCGTCGGCCTTTATCATCGAGGGGAAGAATGTGGTGCCGGTAAGATAGGCCAGAAAACCCGACATCATGGTGAAGGCGTATGCGAGGGCGGCGGTGACGAGAAGCATCCTGCCGGCCTTGTCACCAACCTCGGCGATGGCAGGAGCCACAAACCCCACGATAAGCAGCGGGATGATGAATCCGAGGTATTCCGAGAATATGGCGTTGAATGTGACGAAGATTCGGATCGCCCACTCGGGCAGGACGAACCCGGCGCCAATGCCGAGCAATATGGCGACGATAATCTGTGGCAGCAAGCCTAATTTCTTCATAGATGATAAGTTATAGTGAATAGTGAATAAGTTGTTCGCTTCGTGCAAGCCATAGCGTCATACTGGCGCGAAGAGCCTATTTCTTGATCAGGAAGGCGCTGGCTTCCCAGAGGGCGTAGATGGGGAGGAACACGATGGCGAGGGTGAAGATGTCGCTGGTGGGAGTGACTATGGCGGCAAGGACAAGGATGGCGACTATGGCGTATTTGCGGTATTTGTTGAAGAAGCTGCGCTTGAGTATGCCCATCCTGCCCAGGAGCCACGAGAGCAACGGCAGCTCGAAGAGAAGACCCATCATCAGCACGAGGGTATAGAAAGTGTCCATGTAGGAGGTGAGCGACACGGTGTTGGCTATCTTGTCGCTGAGCTGATAGTCGGCGAGGAACCGCAGTGCCACGGGAAAAACGATGAAATAACCCACGGCCATGCCGAGATAGAACATCAGGTTGCCGAACAGAAACGCTTTCCTCGCACCTTTGCGCTCCTGCGGGTAAAGTCCCGGCGCCACGAAGCCCCAGAGCAGGTAGATGATGATGGGGAATCCCACCACGAAAGCCGCCCACCAGGACGCCGACATGTGCACGAAGAACTGCGACGCCAGCTCGATGTTGATGAGCTCGACATGAAAATCGTCGCCGCTGAGGTCGGGCAGCCATTGTCCGTCGCCCTTGATGATGCCCAGAAGCCGGTAGATCGGGAAACTGCCGCTGCACGGGGCGGTGATCACATGATCGAATATCCACGGCATGAAGGCAAAGAACGCCACGGCGAGCACCCCCAACACTATGGCGATGCGCACCAGCACCTTGCGGAGCGCGTCGAGATGCGCCCAGAAGCTCATGTCGCTGCTCTCTGCCAAGGCTTATTCTTTGTTTTTATCCTCGATCTGAGGCTTTTCTGTTTCAGCGTCGGTGGCCTTCTTCACTTCCCTGTTGATTTCCTGCTTGGCGTCTTCGAGTCCCTGCTTGAAGCTGTGCACCCCCTTGCCGAGGTTGCGCATCATGGTGGGTATCTTCGAGGCGCCGAAAAGCAGGAGCACCACAAGGGCGATCACCAGGATTTCAGGCAGTTTCAGTCCGCCGATAAATGCTGTCAGTTCATAATTCATAATGCATATAAGTTTATCTCACGCAAAGGCGCTAAGGTTTCAGAATTCAATTCCTAAATTGAAATAGATGAAGGAGTAGATGTCGGTGAATTCATCGATCACCTTTGAGATGGGCTTGCCGGCACCGTGACCTGCCTTCGAGTCGATGCGGATGATCTTGGGAGCGGAGCCTGTGTCGGAGGCCTGGAGAGTGGCCGCGTACTTGAACGAGTGGGCAGGCACCACACGGTCGTCATGGTCGGCGGTCGTCACAAGTATGGCGGGATATGGTGTGCCGTCGTTGCGTATGTTGTGGATTGGAGAATAGTTGAGCAGGTAGCGGGCCATCTCCTCGGAGTCGGCGGAGGTGCCGTAATCGGGAGCCCAGTTCCAGCCGATGGTGAAGAGGTGGTAGCGCATCATGTCCATCACGCCCACGCGTGGGATAGCCACCTTGAAGAGGTCGGGACGCATGTTCACGCAGGCGCCTACGAGCAGACCGCCGTTGCTGCCGCCCTCGATGGTGAGGAGATCCTTGGTGGTCCATCCCTGTGCGATCATGTATTCGCCGGCGGCGATGAAATCGTTGAACACGTTGAGCTTATTGGTCTTCGTGCCGGCCTGATGCCAAGCCTCTCCGTACTCGTTGCCGCCACGCAGGTTGGCCTGGGCATAGATGCCGCCGTTCTCAAGCCAGAGCACACGGTTGGCGGAGAAGCCTGGGTTCAAGGTGACGTTGAAGCCGCCGTAACCGTAGAGGTACACGGGGTTCTTGCCGTCGCGCTTCAGTCCCTTCTTGTAGGTGATGAACATCGGTATCTTCGTTCCGTCGGCCGATGGGTAGAACACCTGCTCTGTAACATAATCCTCGGGGTTGAAACCCTTTAGATTAGTGGATTTATACAGCTCGCTCTTGCCGGTGTTGATATCGTAGCTGTACTGTGTGGCAGGATAGCTGAACGACGAGAAGGAGTAGAAGACCTCCGGCGTCTTCCTCGATGAGGAGATGCCAAGCACACCGTAGGTGGGGAGCTCGATCTCCGCCTGACGCTTGCCCTTGAGTGAGTACACGTATGCGTGGTTGGATGCGTCTATGTCGTATACCGTGATGAGCTTGTCGCCTGCCATCTGTGCGCTCACGAGCACATCCTTCTGCTGCGGCACCACTTTCTTCCAAGCCTTGCGGTCGGCAGCCTTGGCAAGGGGCATGGAGATGATCTCGGTGAGGGGGGCGCCGAGGGTCGAGGTCATGTAGACAGTGCCGTCGATCACATCGATCACGTTCATCTCATATTTCTGCGACGGCTCGATCACCTGCCACTGTGCGTCTTTCCGGCGCAGGTCCTTCACCTTCACGGCGGCACCGAAGCCCTGGCCTGACTCGTAGATGAAGAGGGCGCTCCCGTCGTCGGGCACGTATGCGGTGACGAAGACGAGCGGGTCGGATGTCTCGTAGGCCACGGTGTCATCGGTCTGGGGTGTGCCTATCTTGTGGTGATACACCTTGTGGTTCTCGTTGGCGTTGGAATATTCCTTGCCGGCTTCGGGAGCAGGATATGCGCTGTAGTAGAAGCCATCGTCGCCGAGCCATGCGGCACCGGTGAATTTTGCCCATACGATATGGTCGGGGAGCAGACGCCTGGTGGCGGTCTCCATCACATATATTTCAGTCCAGTCGCTGCCGCTTCGCGAGATGGTATAGGCGGTGTATTTGCCCGATGGCGACTGGAACACACCGGTTAGTGCCACCGTGCCGTCATCGCTGAGGGTATTGGGATCGAGGAAGAGCTCCATCTTGCCTCCGGGCTTGTCCATGCGGTATAGGATCGACTGGTTGCGCAGGCCGTCGTTCTCGTACACATAGTATTTGCCGTCGTTCTCAAGGTATGGCAGACCTTTGCGATGGTAGTTGTTGAGCTCGGTCAGGCGCTGCTTGATCTTCTCCCTGAAAGGAATCTGCAGGAGATACGCGCTTGTGAGGGCGTTTTCGGCCTGCACCCAGCGGGTGGTTGCGGCGGCGGTGTCGTTTTCGAGCGGACGGTAGTTGTCGTTGGCTGTCATGCCGAAATAGGTATCGACAGTGCCGTCGGAAGGTGCTTCGGGATATGGCACCGAGAGGCTGTTGCGGGCATTGCCGGCGAGAGATGCAAGAATCATTGCATATACGATTTTATTGCGTTTCATGTGATAACATTTTGTTTCCGAACGCAAAAGTACTCAATTTTTCCGAAATATCGCCCCACAGCAAGCTTAAATTTCAAGCCAGAGGTTGTGGAAATGATTCACCGGACCATGTCCCTTGCCGATCTTATACCCGGCGCCCGATTCTATCGCCGATGCGATATAATCTTTAGCCAATCTTACAGCATCATTGAGGGAACACCCCTTTGCGAGGAATGATGCTATGGCAGACGAGAGTGTACAGCCCGTGCCGTGAGTGTTGACGGTATCTATCCTTTTAGATTCCAAACAGATGGTTTCTTGTGTCTCTGCATTGTAGAGAATATCGGTAAGCCTCCCGTCGGAAAGATGACCTGCCTTAAGCAACACAGAGGCACCAAACTGCGAAAGCTCCGCTGCGGCATCCGGCAGTTCGTCCTGACTGAGTATTTTCTGATTCAGTAGCACCTCCGCCTCGGGTATGTTCGGTGTAATGATCCGGCTTCTCGGAATAAGCACCTCACGCAGTGTGGCAACTGCATCTTCTTCAAGAAGCGGATCCCCGGAAGTGGCCACCATCACGGGGTCGAGCACAATATTTCTGATTCCGGGATATTCATCAAGCGTATTCCTGACAGTATGTATAAGTTCGCTCGAATGCAACATGCCTATTTTCACTGCATCTGTCCCTATATCGTCGAGGATAGAATGAATCTGTCCTGCCACGAATCCAACCGGCACCGGAAACACATCATAAACTCCAATGGTGTTCTCATCCACTAATGCAACGATCGCGGAAGTGGCGAAGCAACCGCATGCCGAGATAGTCTTTATATCCGCCTGTACGCCGGCGCCACCGCTCGGATCGCTTCCGGCTATTGTCATCACTCTTCTGTAGGTCTTGGTATTCATATTTTCCATTCTTCTAAGTTGTAGGCACTGTCCCAGAACATCCACTCCATCCTTGTGGCATATATGAATGCTTCCGTCATTTTGTCCCTGATCTCCGATGTCGTCTTCTCTGCAAGTTCATCGCAAATTTCAATAGCCCTTGCCGTCGACTTGGCGAAATATTCGTCAGCATACGTATCTATCCATTTGGAATAGGGGTTGTCAGGAACGCTATTCCTATGGATTTCTTTCCCGACACACATGTATATCCAGAAACATGGCAATATGGCTGCCGCTTCAACCTCCACCGGCTCAAGGGCCTTGGCAGACTCATAAGCACAATAGAGAAGGCATGTCGGGGTGGCTGCCGTATTGGAGCCTGCACACTCTGTGAAGGATTCATGCATAGCCTTCTCAACAAGAACACCGTCGGAAGCGAATCTCAGGAAATCCTCAAGCCAGCCTTTCTCAGGAAGCCTTGAGGCAATGTGGGCAAGCACCCTGCTGTAGTTCTCGATATAGATGGCATCCTGACGGATATAGAACAGGAACCGCTCCATGCTCAAGGAGCCGGCCGTCAATTCCTTTACGAATGGGAGTGTCAGGATATCTTCATAGATATGCCCTGCCTTCCTCCATACCTCCTCACTCCACCTCATCGCCTGAATCCGGTTACTGCGACATAATCACCCTTGTCGTATCCCTCCGACGGTTCTTCCGGGACATCGTCGGAATATAACGGGTGAGTGGTCAGGGTCTGTTTGAATTCCAGGTCTTTAAAACCGGCCTTTTCCATCGTCTGTATCTTCTCGGCTGTCGTTCGCCAGTTGGCAGCGTTCACAAGCTCTATCGGATAAGGATTTGCCGGATAAACACCCTTTATCAACGGATGATCCCAGCTTCCCAATGCTTTTGCGAGATTGTACATTGTGCCGTAACCGCTTTCCTTGGGTACGTCGATAAGAATCAGCCTGCCTCCGACGGGAAGATTATTATATGCTTTTTTGACGACAACCGACAGATCCCTGATATAGCTCGGACTGCCGTTGAACAGTATGGTGTCATATTTTCCATTGCCGAAATCACCTTCCTCTGCAGTTGTCACGACTACATCCATCCCTCTTTTGCGTGCAATTTCAGCCATCCCCTCAGCCGGTTCAATTCCGTCGGTGACTGTTATTCCAAAATTCTCCTTCAGTATCTTCTCAAACAGTCCGCTGCCACACCCTACTGAAAGTACATTTCTGGATTCCTTCAGTGTTGCCGCGACGAGCCGTGCCTCAGAAAGAAGCACGTTCGGGTTATCCATAAACCATGCATCATATAGCGAAGCATGTTCGTCAAAACTATTTTTCATAATTCAAAAACATTAAAATTCAGATTCTTAAGATCTATTGTCATGATTTTGCCGACAAGCCCTTCACCGAATCCACATATATGCCTGATCACTTCCGAAGCTTCAATCAGGCCCACGATACCCGGAAGCGTCCCGAGCACCCCTCCTGATGATGGAGGAGCGGCCGACAGGCTCTCCCTGTCGGGAAAAAGACCGGAATACCTGATTCCTCCGGGGATGAAAGTGCTTGCCATTCCTTCAAATTCGCCTATCGACCCATATACCCATGGCTTGCCAAGTTCATTGCAGACATCATCGATAAGGTATCGTGTGAGATGATTGTCGCAGCAATCCACCACCATATCATAACGGCATATAATTCCACCGGCATTTCCAACAGTCAGCCCGGAGGGCCATAAGTCAAAGCGGGTGTGGGATGACATTTCTGACAGCCGACCGTAGGCTGCATCTGTCTTTCGTTGTCCTATGACATTTTCTCCATAGAGGGTCTGTCGGTTGAGGTTACTTGCCGAAACAGTATCGCGGTCGCACAATCCTAACCGTCCGATGCCCGCGCAGGTAAGGTATTGGCAGACCGGAGAACCTAATCCGCCCAGACCTACGACCAACACCGAAGCCTCAGCCATTTTTCTCTGCCCTTCATCGCCTATCTCAGGAAGCATGGTCTGACGGCAAAATCTTTCCATATCAGTCAAATATTTTATCCCAGTCTTTCCAGACCACCTCATAGCCTCCTTTTCTTATCGCCTCAGCCACTTCCCTCGGTGTCCTCCCGTCGCTTACGGAGAACTGTTCAAGCGATTGCGGATAAGTGCGGTATCCACCCGGGTCAGTCCTGGATCCGGCGCTCATCGAGGTGACACCAAGGCTCATCATGTTGTCGCGCAATACCGGATTTTCCCGGGTGGAATATGAAATGTCCACATCATGGTCGAATATGCGGAATGCGAAAGTGAGCTGACACAGCTCCCGGTCGCCCATAACCACATTTGGCTGAAAACCTCCTGCCGCCGGTCGCATACGAGGGAAATTCACACTGAACCTTGATCGCCAGTAATGTTTCTGCAGATATCGCAGATGCATTGCCATCATGGTCACGTCAGTGCGCCAGTCTTCAAGACCTATAAGCACACCCATCCCTATCTTATGCAGCCCTGCCATGCCCATGCGGTCAAAGCCATTCACCCGCCATTCAAAATTGGATTTCATGCCGGCAGGATGGTAGGTCTTGTAGTTCTTTCTATTATACGTTTCCTGAAAGCACACCACACCGTTCAGCCCGGAATGTGTCAGTCGCTCATAGTCTTCAGTCTTCAGAGGCATCACCTCCATGCTGAGATTATTGAAATAGGGACGGCAGGTGCGGATCGCATCCTCAAGATAATCGGGCCCGGCAACTTTAGGGTTCTCTCCTGTCACCAGGAGCAGGTTCTCGAACGGACCCAATTCTCTGATTGCCTTGCATTCATCTTCAATCTGCTGCATCGACAGCACAACACGGTCGAAAGAGTTGTGGCGGTTGAATCCGCAGTAGACACAGGAATTGGTGCATGAATTGGTGATATACATCGGTATGTACATGGAAATTGTCTTTCCGAACCTTTCCTGCGTGTAACGTCGGCTCAATGCCGCCATTTTTTCCAGATAAGGAGTGGCGGCGGGGGAGACGAGAGCCATAAAGTCGACGATACCGGGCTTCCTGCTGGCAAGAGCCCTTTCCACATCGGCTGACGTCATCGACATAATCTTGCCGGTGGTCTCGTCCCAGTCATATTTTTCTAATTCTTCTGAAAACATCACGACAGGAATGAGGTGAGTGGACTACTTGCAGCAGCTACATCCGAGACGATTCCGAGACCGGCGCAATATGCCTCGCGTCCGGCCTCCACAGCCTTGGCGAATGCTGCCGCCATGACAACGGGATCACGTGCGATTGCAATGGCTGTGTTCACGAGCACTGCGTCAGCACCCATCTCCATTGCCCGGGCAGCATGGGATGGCGCTCCGAGTCCCGCATCTATCACCACAGGCACGCAACTCTGTTCAATGATGATCTCAAGCATGTCTTTCACCACGATCCCCTTATTTGTTCCGATTGGGGCTGCCAGTGGCATGACGGCGGATGTGCCGACATCCTCAAGACGCTTGCAAAGCACAGGATCCGCCTGAATGTAGGGGAGCACTATGAATCCATCTTTTGCCAACTCCTCGGTGGCTTTTAGCGTCTCTATTGGATCGGGGAGCAGGTATCTCGGATCGGGATGTATTTCAAGCTTGATGAAGTCAGTCTCGAATGCCTCTCTTGCGAGTTGGGCAGCGAGAACAGCCTCCTTTGCATCGCGCACACCGGATGTGTTCGGCAGAAGCTGGATGTTCGGGCGCACGATATGGGTCAGAAGATCATCCTCGCGGTTGCCTGTGTCTACTCTTTTCAAAGCCACTGTCACCATCTCGGTTCGGGAGGCCTCTATCGCCTCACTCATGATGTGATTCGAACTGAATTTTCCGGTGCCTACAAAAAGTCGGCTTGAAAACTCACGGCCGCCTATTTTCAGTTTTTCCATGTCTCTATGATAGTTTTGGTTATTTGTTCTTTGTCTTGTGCATTAAGCATGAGACCTGATATTGCCACTCCGTCCACACGGGTGCTCTTCAGGTCAGTGAGGTCGTCAAGCGTGATCCCTCCGATGGCTACGATTGGGGTGCAGATTCCGGTTTGGCGGCATTCTGCCAGTATCCGGCGATAGCCATCAAGACCGAGTATCGGGGAAAGTCCCTTTTTAGTTGTGGTGAACCTGAAAGGACCCAGTCCGATGTAGTCTGCGCCTGCCTGACAGGCATTCCTGATATCCTCAATGGTGTTCGCTGTGGCACCGATGATTTTCTTATGGCCTAAGATCCCTCTTGCATCCTTCACCGGCATATCGTTTTTGCCAAGGTGCACACCATCTGCTCCTAATTCCGCCACAAGGTTCACACGGTCGTCAAAGATAATGATGGCATCATGCTTTCGACAAATGGACATGACCTTTTTCGCTGTCTGTGCGAACTCCGCGTCTGATACATCCTTCATACGGAGCTGCACCCATCTGCACCCTCCTCTAAGGACATCCTCGAGTCCTGTCTCTGTGTTGGTTATAAACTGTAACATTTCATTTCTTATTTTCCATGCATCACTTAGCATCGCTGCACCCGGGAATCCAACGGCCTTTAACCCGGCGAGCCTGTCAAAGGTGACTCCACCTAACGCATAGACTCTTTCCAAGTTTAATTCCTTTAGGTTCTCAAGATCGAAAAGGCTCAGATAGCCTGGTTTGGAGATACTGTCGAAAACAGGGCTTAAGGTAAGATAATCAAGATGTGAATTCCGCTTAATTTCTTCTGTGGAATGGCAGCTCCTGCTGATGAGGCCATTCCATCCCGATGGTGCAGACGGATTTCTATTGTTAAGGTGCACCCCTCCTAATCCAAAATCAGTTGCCAGTTCAAAGTGATCGTGTATGGATATTTTGGGATAATATTGTTCCGGAATGCTGCTGATGAAGCGTGCCATCGGTTCAATGGCACTCTCCGGTTTACGCAGATGCACACGATGCCAGCCGCGGTCCAGAAGACGGCAGATGGCATTTGTTTCTCCTTCGAAGAAATATGGATGTGTGATTGCTATCAGTTTCATCAGCCCCCGCACACAGCGGTGATAACGGTCACTTGATCACCCTCTGAAAGCATGGTTGAATCCCAAAGGGCTTTTCTTATCACTTTGTTGTTGACCGCTACAGCCACGCCAACCGTCGGCAGCTGATTCTTTTCCAACAGTTCTGCTATGGTAAGGGAATCAGAATCTGTTGAGTATGCCTGTTTGTTTAAGATTACTTTCATAAGTCTCTCCTTTCGTCGGTATTATCCGAATCAAGTTCATAGGGTTTGATCTCAGCCTTTCATCATGAGATGAAAGACACCCCCGGTATTTTAATTTCAGATGATTTAAGGGGGGAAGGCCATAAATCACTTGCAAAGATACGACAGATATTGACAAATTCCAAATAAATGTTTATCTTTGCCAACAATATGCATGTATCGGGCAATCACAATAGAACGTAATGCTGCCTGTATTTCTTCAACCATGTGAATATACTTATGAAACCAACAAGATTAGTGTTTTTTTTACTTGCTGTGATCTTCTCTTCATTCTCCATGATTGCGGAAGCCGCGAATGAGGATACCGTGGATCCATCCTTAGACTCAGCTTTTATCAAGGAGATTTCGTATGAATATCAGATGATCTATAATGAAAAAGGGGTAGACTGCACAGGCACTCTCAATATTTCCATGTCTCCTCCCGAAGGAACTGAAGGGGTGATATTGGCCCGCAGCGTAGGCCATGACAGACATGGCAGACTCATTTTCGCACTGAAAGACTTGTATACCGACGATTTATCCCTGATCTCCGCACATGGAATATCATGGGGTACATATTTCATGCTGGAGATCTTACTTATGGATGGCAACCGCATATATTCGGATATATATTATACCGATGATTTCATAAGCGAGGAAGACTTGCAACTTATCAGGCAGCAGTCTGCGTTGGATGACATCAGCACAGACAAGGCGCCCATGATTATCAAGAACAGGCATCTGTCGGTGGAAAATCCGGATATCACGTACATCGAGCTGTCAGATATTTACGGCAGGATAGTGTACAGCGGACCGGCTGACCGGGAAATTCCGATTGAACACATCAGTACTCCTTTCATAATTGCAAGATACATGCTTTCAGACAATTTCTTCACCTCTAAAATCCTTATCCAATAAAGCATCTATCAGGACAAGAATCCACACAGGAGACGGAGGACAAACAGATAACTCAATTTTCTTTGTAATAGACTATCTCAGGATTTGTTACAGACAGTGTATTGTGGCTGTAATATTGTCGGGGTTGTATAAGTGTTGTAATGGTTGAATAGATGG
>CAYZPI010000011.1:0-51515 GCA_964480085.1 uncultured Bacteroides sp.
TATGTTTTTCAGCAGCTTATAAAAAGAGGCTGCGCCTATTTTGACACAGCCTCTTATTTTTTGTTAACAGATTCAGGCGAGGTTGACCACCGTGATGCCGGCACCTCCAAAGCGCACATCCTCATCGTGGAAATCGATCACCGCCGGAACAGATGACAGATAATCGCGTATGCTTTGCCGGAGGGCTCCGGTGCCTGTGCCATGCAGGATACGTACCCTGGAGGCGTTGAACTGCACTGCATCATCAATAAAATACGTGATGGCCTGTACAGCCTCGTCGACACGCATTCCCCTTACGTCGATCTCCTGACGGAAATTCAGCTGGCGGTCGCGCATGGCATCTCCATCAGAGGAAGAGATGAAAGTGACAGCCTTCCTGGCTCCGGACGACACCTGTTTGAGGGTATGGGTGAGTTTTGAAAGCTTCACCTTGGTCTTTAGCATCCCGAAGGCCACGAGAGCTTCCTTGCCTTCAATCTCAAGGATTTTTCCAACGGTCTGCGATCCTTCAAGAAGCACATTATCGCCCACCTCGAACGGACGGGATTCCGGGGCAGCCGACGGAGCAGCCTTCTGTCGGTCGGTACGTTTGCCGCGCTTCTTCTTTAGCATGGGATGCTCAGAATCTTTGGCTTCAAGGATATTCTGTCGGTCGGTTTTGAGAGCCCGGCGAGCCTCAAGAGTACGTTCTTTCTCGGCATTGGCCTCCTTTATATCATGGATAGTGCGTTCTACGGCAGCATTGCTGCTGTCTATTATATCTTGAGCCTGACGGCGGGCATCTTCGATAATCTCCCTGCGACGGCTACGCAGCTGCTCGGCATCATCCTCATATTTCTCTATGAGGGAATCAATTTTTTTCTCTTTCTGCTTGATGGAAGCACGCTTGTTTTCCCAATACCGTTTATCTCGGGCTATATCGAGAAGATACTTGTCAAGATTGATATAGTCGGAGCCAACTATGCGTTCAGCCTCAGATATTATTGATTCCGGCAAACCTGTCTTACGCGCAATCTCGACCGCAAACGAACTGCCGGCATTACCGATTGAAAGACGGAAAAGGGGTTGCATCAGCTGGCGGTCGTAAAGCATCGAACCATTCACCAGACCTTCCGTCTGGTCGGCGAAATGTTTTAGATTATGAAAGTGGGTGGTCACCACACCCCACATCCCCTTCTCCACGAACTGAGCGAGCATAGCCTGAGCCAGCGCCCCTCCTATCTGCGGCTCCGTGCCGCTGCCAAACTCATCAATAAGGATCAATGTGCGGGAATTGCCATGCGACAGGAAATATTTCATGTTACGCAGGTGGGAGCTATAAGTGGACAAATCGTCCTCAATCGACTGGTCATCACCGATATCAATGAAGATACCATCCACCACACCCATGTGCGAATTATCGTGGAGAGGCGGCATGAGTCCACACTGAGCCATATATTGGACTATAGCCACCGTCTTGAGCGTTACCGACTTACCACCAGCATTCGGGCCAGAAATGACAAGTATCCGACGGGTGTCGGTGAGAGTGATGTCGAGAGGCACAATCTCTTTTTGCTGATGTGCGAGCGAAATTTTCAGTACGGGATGACATGCATGATACCATTCCAGCTGCATGTCGCGATGGAGATGAGGCATGTTTCCCCCACACTCCTGTGCGAAACGTGCCTTTGCATGAACAAAATCAAACTCACCAAGGATATCGAATCCCACCAGTATCTCGGGTAAGGAAGGGCGAAGTCGGTCGGCAAGCTCCACAAGTATCCGCATCACCTCGCGCCGCTCCTCCATCTGTAGCTCGCGTACACGGTTGCTCGTCTCCACTACCTCCGCCGGCTCGATAAAGAATGTCTTACCTGAAGCCGACTCATCGTGGACAATACCCGGGATGTTGCGCTTGTGCATAGGGGCAACAGGAATAACCGGACGACCGTCACGCAGAGATGGAGAAGTGTCAGGTTCAAGATATCCTGCTTTGACAGCCGCCGCGATCACACGGCGCATAGCTGAACTGATGGCCCCGTTCATCGAAGACAAAGATGAGCGGATGCGTGCGAGTTCGGCAGAAGCGGAATCCTTCACGTAGCCGAATCTGTCGATTACATTGTCGATGTCTTTAATTATACGTGAGAAATTGGCTATGTCCTGACACAATGAATCAAGCACAGGATATTTCGACTCTCCTTCCTCCGATTTATGGGCACGAAAGAAAGAAGCGATGTCGTCGATAGTGGACAAGGAGTTGCGCAGCTTAAGCAGATCGCTTTCCGGAATATGGGTGCCTACAACCTTCATGGCCTTGAGCTGACGCGTGAGATCATGGATGCTACCAAGGGGAAAATCCTCCCCCGATGATAGAATCATCATCATCTCATGAGTCTGCAAAAGACGATTCTTGATTTGGTCGAAATCATTTGAGAATTTCATCTCGTCGGACTTGGCACGTCCGAGCGATGAAAGACAAGCATCTGCCACCATACGGCGTACACTGTCGAATCCTATCTTGGCCTCTATTGATTCGGGATAAATATCAATCTTATTCATGAGTACAAAGTTAATAATTTTACACGTTTCCACAAACATTCAGCAAACCAAAAAGGATAAAGGATTGTTATAATATCAAACAATAACCACAAATTCAACTATAAAAAAACAGATTATGGAACAGCTAAATTTAAAGACTTACATGCAGTCGAAAGCATGGTGGGTTGTGATTCTGATGGGAGTACTCTTCGTGATTGGCGGATTCGCCTATTGGGTTTGGCCTGTAGCAGGCTATGCAGTGGCATCCATGCTATTCGGATGGCTGTTGATAGCAGCCGGCTTGGTGCAGGTGTGCGTATCCTCGGGTGAGAACCGTCCAAGAGGCTGGGGCTGGTGGCTTACAGGTGGTGTGATCGATATGTTCATCGGCTTCATGCTTGTGCGCAACATCATTCTTGCAGAATCAGTGTTTCCATATTTCCTGGCATTCATCTTCCTTTACTGGGGATTTGAATCGTTTGTATCAGCAGGAATGGGAAGAAAATATTGGTGGCTCGCATTGCTCAACGGCATCCTGCTCTGTATCGTGGGTTATCTATTCATTGAAGGCGGAATAGCCAATACGATTTTCATGAGCTCTTTCCTGATTGCAGTGGCATTCATCTACTGGGGCTTTACAATGGCCATGGCCGGATATGAGATGAAACCGACAAAGAAAAACGAATAGTGAATAATGAATAGTGAATAACTAATAGTGAATAGTGACAAATCGGGTGGCAGATGGTTCTGTCACCCGATTTTTTCTATTATCCAATCATGAAAAATATCGTGACACATATAATTCCCTGAGTGAAAAATTCTATGAAGGATTCTCAAGATGCGCATTCAAGACCAATTATTTGGAGGATGTAGACAAAGGTATTTGTATGTGTCCCAAATTATTGCTAAATTTGCAGAACATTTAAATGTGCAATATTGCAATAAGAATCATAGAAAGTCCTTTTACAGAAGATGATTTTCAATTCCCTTGAGTTTCTTCTTTTTTTGCCTACTGTGTTTGTGCTCTACTGGTTTGTGTTCAAGCCATTGGGACGATGGTGGCAGAATCTGTTCATAGTGGCGGCAAGCTACGTGTTCTACGGATGGTGGGACATACGGTTCTTAGGCCTCATAGCACTCACCACTCTGTGCAGCTACCTGAGCGGCATCATGATAGCGCACAGCCACCGGAAACTATGGTGGGTATGGGGCAATGTGGCTTTGAATCTCGGAATACTCGGGCTTTTCAAGTACTATGATTTTTTTGCCGAGAATATGGCCAATCTTCTTTCGGGATTTGGCATCACTGCTGATAATGTGACGCTTGACCTGATCCTTCCTGTGGGAATATCATTCTATACATTCCAGGCCCTGAGTTACACAATAGATGTATACAAGCAAAAACTTGAACCAACAAAAGATATCGTCGCCTTCTTCGCGTTCATCAGCTTTTTTCCACAACTTGTGGCAGGTCCCATCGAGCGCGCCACAAACCTTCTGCCCCAATTCCTGCATGAACGCACGTTCAAATATCAGGAAGGTGTGGACGGCATGCGGATGATACTCTGGGGCCTGTTCAAAAAAATGGTGGTTGCTGACAACTGCGCTCAGACGGTGAACATGATTTTCGATAATTACACCGAATACGGCGGAATGCAACTTCTCATTGGAGCCATATTATTCTCCTTTCAGATTTACGGAGATTTCTCCGGATATTCCGACATAGCCGTAGGAACAGCGCGACTGTTCGGAATCCGTCTGATGGCAAATTTCCGCACACCCTATTTCTCGCGTGACATTGCCGAATTCTGGCGAAGATGGCATATCTCCCTTACGACATGGTTCAGGGACTATGTGTATATTCCATTAGGCGGAAGCAGGGTAAAGAAATCCAAGGTAGCCCGCAACACAGCTGTCATATTCCTGTTAAGCGGATTCTGGCATGGTGCAAACTGGACTTTCCTGGCCTGGGGAGCATACCACACCCTGCTGTTCCAACCCCTGATCATGAGAGGAAAGAACAGAAAATTCAGGAACACGGCTGGAGAAGGCAGATATCTCCCCGGGGCAAAGGAATGCCTGCTGATCTTGACCACCTTCGCCCTTGTAATGATCGGCTGGGTGATATTCCGAGCCACCGATATAGGGATGGCATGGGGATATGTGGTGAGGATGGTGACACATTTCACCTTCACCACGAGTTTCACCGGCAAATTCGCCCTGATGTGGGTAGGCATTATGCTGATTGTGGAATGGGTGTACCGCCACCGGCAGTACACCCTGGATTTCAGTGAGGCAAACGGACTGGTAAGATACAGGTTGGTGAGATGGAGCGTGTATGCCACAATCTGCATCGCTTGCCTTCTGTTTTCAGGCACACAGACAGACTTTATATATTTCCAATTCTGAATTTTTAGAATGAAAATTGGAAGAGAAGGTTCACACGCTTGGCCGAGCCGTGCTCACCATCGTGGTTCTTACGCATACCCATCAGGTACTCAGCTCCGACCTGTAGTCGTGGCGACATATTCCATATCACATTTGCCACGCCATAGAGACCATACTTGTACTGGTCGGCGGGGGCTTGAGAGTCCTGCTTGATATAAGCCTTGCTGCCTGATACGGAAGCGAAAAGATTGGGAAGGAAATTATATTTCACCCCGGCGGTGAGACCATAGCAGAACGGTGCATACATCTCGCCGGGAGTTTCATTTTCCGGGATAAGGTCGAGTGAAGTCACCATGAAGTCGTTGATGTACGATTCACAGCCGTTGCCACCCACGGCTTCGGCATACACAGTCCAGTTGTAGTCGATGGGGACAATGCCGGACAGCTGCACGCCGTAGCCTATGACGCTGTGGTTAGTCTGCTTTACGAGATTGCGGTAAGGAAGCGTGCGCAACAATCCCGACAACCTCACGTGGCCAAGTCCCCCAGCCCACTGGTATTGTCCGTAAGCCACAACGTCAGGCATCCAGTCCTTCAGTGCGGCTGTGGTCTGGTTGTCGGCAAGGATGTAGCTTTGAGGGAATTCCACCGAGGCGGCAATCGTCCATTTCTTTATCGGTCGGCGCCACTGTAGTAGCACAGAGGTGTTGTTGACCTGTCCGTTGGGACCCTGTGCGTCAATAACGGGAGGATTGGCTGCAATGTCGGAGAATGAACTTGTGGTGTAGCCTATTGTCCAGTCGTTGATGGTGACGTAGGATTTCTTTATCTTGAACTCCCTGCCGGTGCCACCGTCAAACGATCCCTGTATGTAGGCCGAGAAATTCCCGAGGGTTCTGTTCATGCCGATAATACGGAAAAAAAGTGCCGTTCCCGAAGGTGTTGCATCGAGACGACGACGCATCATGGGATTGTCAGGCACAGGCATTGTGTACGGTATGAAACCACTATAAGGGACAGAACCATCGAAATCAAGGAAGCCTCTCATTCTCACGGCACCACCAATACCCATCGCAAGGGTAGCATCCTTGCTTAGAAGCAGGAAATAAGGAGCCTCCGGATCCTGAAAATGATGATACTGGTCGATGTAGAACTTATCGATGAGGCTACGGATTGAATCCTTCGAAGCCTTTACGGAATCATCGCCATAGAACACCAGTCGCTGACTGTGCTTTAACTCTTCGATATGCTGCTGCTCGGCATTCATAGGTTGTGGCAAGCTGTCGGCCGGCTCGGAACCCCGGGCCGACCAGCCTGCTAAAACGGCTATTGCCGCTAAGATAATTCTCCTCATAAATGTTCTCAAAAATAGTTGAAAGTACTTTGATGAATATTAAACAATCTTTCAGCTATCTTTTGTTCATTTGATTTGGATTTTTTTTGCGTCCGGCGATTTTATCGCCGGACGCACGATGAATGATCAGCGGCACCTGATACCTGGCGCCTGATACCTGAAACCTAATAATAATGTGTTCGTGTGGCGATCTGCTTTTTGGGCTGGATGTTGATGCGGTACTGAAGATGGAACAACACGTAGCGCGGGATGGTGTTGGTGGTCTGTTCCCACTTGCCGGTGGGCGACACGGAAATGTAGGTGGAACGCATCTGATGCAGGAGGTCATAGGCCGTCACACCAAGCATCAGCTTACCTTTGCACAGCGTCTTCCACAGACGGGCGTTCCAAATCCAGTCGCTGCGGTTCATGTCAGGGTCGTCGTAGCCCCCACGCTTGAAGAGGGTCATCCTGGTACTTAAGCCCCAGTTAAAAGGCAGGTTGAATTTGCCCCTGAGTGAATACTCGTTTTCCGATACATTCAGATTATTGTATGACTCACGATCCGACTTCGATAATGTGAAATTTGGTGCAACCGACAAACCAATCTGGACTTTCGATGACGGATGCCACGACAGCTCAGCACGCGAATATAGTCCGTTGGACCACATGCAGATCTTCTCGGGTTGGATGACATTCTCGCCAATCATGTTGAAGCTCTTGCTGTAAGAATAGCTGACGGAGGTGAAAAAGTCGAATTTGTCCCAATAGCCTTGCAATATCGCATAAACATTACCCGACATAGTGCCGTCCACATTATAGGTCTTGAAGATGCGCCGGCCAGTGGAAGTCTCGTAGGTGTACCCGTTGGCAAAAGCATCGTTGACGAACTCGCATGAGCCACCGCCGGACAGATATAGACGATTCCACAATCTGCTGAGATAGAGGTTGAAATTATGGGACGTGCTGCATTTCAGGTCGGGATTGCCAAGATATGTAGTCAACGGGTTTCGGGTGTCGGGTATGGTGACCATGTCCCTGAGGGATGGAATGTGAGAATAGAGGTTGTAAACCAAGTTAATGTCAAAACTGCGGCGAGTGCTGTCGTTGCGTGTACGGTATGAAAAGGATGTTGAAACTGGCCGTAGAAGCGTAGGAGCTGTGTAGCGGGCAGAATAAGTCTGACCATCCTGTATGTAGTCAAGCTTACGGTCGACGAATGTCAGCGGAGCGTCGATATTGACAAAGAATTTTTTGAGTGGCTGATATTCGGCTCTGGCTCTAACGGCCTGCTCCATCGACGTCTGCACGCTGCGGTAGCTGTTTGAAGGATCGAGGGACGGTTGGAGATTAAGGATATTAGCCAACTTATAGTCGCTGAGGTTGTCCGAGAAAAGTTCAGCGCGATAGAAGGCTAAATTGTCGGAGGTGCGGTTGTAATTGGCATCATAACCAAGCACGAATCTAAGTTTGTCGCTCAGCACAAGATTATAGGATACTCCGGCAGAATAAGTGGTATTGTGGTTGGGGCGGTTGTTGGAGTGTTCGTTGCGCGCCGAGGGCTTCAACGTAAGGTCGCCGTAGCCGATGAGGTTCACAGAATTACTTTGTGAATGGCTGTTGTTGTAGCGAATGTTGGCAAACAGGTTGATGTAGTCCGACATCTTGGGAATCTTGATGACGGAAGTCAATTTCAATCCGGCCGAGAGGGACTCGCCGGCCGAGGTGCCGTTTGAGAAAGAGGCGTTGACGAGGTCGCGGCGCAGGCTGTCGGTAAGTGCTCCGGAGATCAATTTTTCAATCAACGCTGAGGTATGCTCCGGCGATCGTTCATTATCATACGTCGCCGACCGGCCTTCCGATTCCGATGAATTATGAGAGTAGCTGAATTCCGGGGAGAGCTCCCATCTTGTCATTTTGGTCTGGTAGGTTAGCTGATGATTTGTCGTCACGCGAAGGTCCTTCGTCAGGGAATGGTTGGTACTATTGTTGTATGTGTCGAACGACGGGAGGAAATTGATTACTGACGACCGGCTGTCCAAAAGGTTGCGGGACGAAGTGACAGACACACTTCCCTGGGCCTTACGCGTACCATCGGCGTTCTCGGTACTGTAGTCCATACCGCCTTCCTTATAGCGTCTTGTGCCGGTGGGCTGAGAATCCGGATCCCAGGAGTCATCCTGTGTGGGGCGGCGCGAGTTGTTGAGGTTGTTGAGGTTGCCGAACAGCGTCACCTGCGAAGAACCTGTGAAATGCATTGCGAAAAGACGGGCAAGATACCTCTCTTCAGTTCCAGCTCCACCTTGGGCGTTGATGGTCCATCCTCCGATATATTCCTTCTTTATCTTCACGTCCATCACGTACTGCTCGCCCTCCTTCGACTCGCGTCCGAGAAATTCGCTTTCCTCGCTTTGCTTGTCATAGACCTCGACCTTATCGACGGTGTAGGCGGCAAGATTGTCGAGCATCACCTGATTGTCGCCCTTGAAGAAATCCTTTCCGTTGAGCAGCAGGCTCTCCACATATTTGCCGTTGACATAGATCTGGCCTCCATCGCGCAGTTCCACTCCGGGAAGCTGCTTTATCAGCTCATCGAGCATGGAGCCCTCCGCGAGCTGGAAAGCGTCGGCGTTGTACACTATGGTGTCGCCCTTGTGATAGAACTTCACCTTCGAGGCCGTCACGGTCACCTCATCAAGAGTGTTTACCCTTGTACGGTTCATATAATACGTACCCAGATCCCGGTCGAATTCCCTACGACCGAGATTGGTTAGGTCGAGCGGCACAGCCACAGTGTCGTAACCCTCGTAGGAGAAACGGATAGTGAACATATCCTTCACCTTTGGAACCGTGATTTTGAATTCCGCGCTCTCCTCGAGAGCACCCTTAGCACCATTCCAATTGTAACTCGCCGCTATTGAGCGTCCGATGACACTGTCGGATGAGTTGAGTATCTCCACCTCTGCATCAATGAGGTGTGAATTTGTGGCACGGTCCTTGACAATGCCCTTCAGCTTGAGACTCGGAGCTGCGTCCTGGGCATACACGACCGAAAGGCACAACATCGACAGCAAGGAGAGGAGGAATCCTTTTGCAAGAATATGAATTTTCATAATTCCGATATATCAATAGTTCAGCAATTATTCCTCGCCCACTTCTCCATAGGCCTTGGCGAGATAGTCGGCTATTTCCCGGGAGGAGAGACCCACGCCGACAATCACACCGTCGGCATCAACGAGAATAATCCTGCCACCGGCAAAATCGGCTCCGTTGGTACGCCATACATTGTCACGGTCATCCAGATCAACGAAACTCTCCCACGGATAACCGTCATTCTTCATCGCCTCATTCATGGCGCGGCAATCGTCCCGCTCCCTTGCGACAGCAACGACCTTAAATCCCCTATCCTTGTATTTTTCATAAAGAGGAATGAGTTCCACCGAGTGCCTGCGGCAGGGTGAACACCACGAAGCCCACAGGTCGATTACCGCCACATTACCCTCGATAAGGGATAGCACGCGCTCCGACGAACCGTCCTCACGGGTCAATTTATAATCAGGATATTTGTTGCCGGCCGTTACCGCCCGTGCCTTTATCAGATCCTCAATCTCCTGAGCGTAAGGATGAGAGGGCATGGATTCCTTGTAGACCGTCTCAAATATCCTTATATAATCCGGGACGTCCTGCCAGGAGGTCGGGAAAGATATCGTGCTCTTGATGATGAACAGTCCGTACAGCGATGGATTCCCGGCAATGAACGCTCTCTGAGATGCGTCCACCTCACGGTACAGATCCAGCATCTTATTCTCGCAATCAAGATATTCCGCTGAATAGCATTGCGTCTTCGGGCCTCTGAAATAACTGCGTCTCAGCTCGGCAAGGGAATCACGCTTCTCCCCCGGCTCCGTGGCATTGTATTCATCTTCGACCGACTGCATCGTCGGGGAGTATGCCTTTCCGCATCTGGCGAGAGAATCAAGGGTGGCAAACAATGCCGGAAGCACCGTCTGTGTCATCTCTTTCTCCTTACGCATCAATTCATTGGCAATTAGATTGTCAGGAATGTCGGACGCTATACTGTCGACATAATAATCGTCATCACTGTCATTGCCTATAAGCTGCACACTTCCATTTCCGGTAGCGAAATACCGGTCGGTCCATCCACCAGAGCTCAGTTCATCTTCATAAATCACCTGATATACACGCGGCATATCATCACGGAGAGTATAGGAGTATCTTCCGTCTGTCATAGGCACGGGAATGACTGGATGTATCCGGAAATCCTTATCCGCCTCGATCAATAATGCATGCGCCGCACCGGAGTGCTTACCCGCAAAGCCGGTAATCTGACACGTTATGGAATCATTCTTCTGTGGTGAAGCCTCTGCTGCCAGCACGGACATGGCAATAGCCATAAAGATTAAAACCCTTCTCATTTTTACTCGTAATAGTTGAAATTTCTGACTGATTAAATATATTTTCTGAGGAATGTGCCGTACTTGCCTGATTTAATTTCCTCGGGAAGCATATCGAAGATTTGCCGGCGGATTTCCGGATCGGTTACGATATCGTTGGCAAAAAGTGCGCATATCACTCCGGGACGGGAGATATTCTGTCTGGCGAAATCCAACTGCTGTTCCGGATAGCCCTTCAACTGATATTTAGCTCCATATCTATAATCCTGATAGAAAGAGGACCCCCCAAGAGAGAAATATCCATTATGCACATTTACAATTGCCTTCTCACCCGGAACGAAAAGAAACTGTATATCAGCGCTGCAATCAGTTCCATCCTTCATCATGGCAGTGAGTCTTCCTATACGGATTTCAGACAGCTCCTTATCATAATGGAATGTTTTGCCATCGGCTTCAATGACATCCACTACCTCGGGATTGACAACAATGCCACCTGAACTCATGCGGATTTTGTAGCCTATATCCCATAGCTCGGGATCTATGGTCCCCTCAATTATAAAATTATCCTGCGTTTCGGAAACTACCGACTGTCCGCTGCTCAGCATCTTCAACAGGTCAATAAGCTTATGCTTATTCTGTCTCCTTTCCCTATATAAATCAGAGGGCATACCCTTAAATACAGGAGCAGCAATCATGCTGTCAAGAATAGGTTTTGCCATATCTTTGACAGCTTCATTCCCATTCCTAATTATATCGTCAACAACTATCGCGACAGCCTCAACTATAGCATTATCAGATTCTGAATAGGTGAGTTGGTCATATTTCGAGGCATAGAATGACAGACGGCTTAAAGCCTCATTATATTCCGGATCAGCAGCCTCGTTAACAGATGCGAAGCACGGATCGCGCTCAATGATATATATCACAACCTCACAATAGGCCTTAGGATCATCCCCAATATCTTCCCATTGTGCTACAAGTATGGTGTTGAGCCCCTCATTCTCCAACCCGGAGAGAAGCAGCAGATTGTCATAGTTGTCAATATCAATGGGATCAATCCGGTCGCTGTACCTGATGGAGATATCAGCATCAAGTGAGCCATCGTGAAGAAGATATGCGTTGAAAAGATTTGCAGAAGGAGTTTTGGAAAGGTCAGTCTCATAGGCTTCAATCATTTTTTTGACCAGTGGTCGCAAGGCCTTGGATTGTCCCTCTAATTCATACTTAATCAGAGTCCATGCCCTCTGACCGTTGGCACCGGTTGCCGGATCGAATCCTTTAGTCAGTGATTTCGAGACTTTGATGTCCTTGCTTTTTATAAAATCCGCTACAGCTTTGCGCAATGTGAATTCAGAGGCATGTCCTGCCAAGAAAAAAGCCAGTATAAGGGCCAAAAATAAGAATAGACGTTTCATAATCGGAAGAATTGATAAGATAGTAACGTTGATTCACTGCATTTTATTGTAATATCCATAGAGTCAGATTTTGATTGTGCGGCGTTCGGACGCGTATGCTTGATATTTATCTTCGAGAATCTTCAGCTCGCATTCGAGCATCAGTTCGTTCACCTCCGCTCTGCCGGACTCGACAGGCATTATGACAGATCTTGCCATCGGCATACGGGTGGGATCTTCCAGCATCACAACATCAGCCTGCATTGGTCCGGATGGACTATCCTGAATGTCAGCCGGCTGTTTCTTCCGGGGAGTTGCCTTTTTAGTTTTAGAAACTTCACGGATTGCTGATTGCTCTACCGTAAGAGCCTTGGAGGTGTCGACGGCGAGGGGCTCAACATCGCGTGACATCTTGACAATAAGAACAGGCTCTGATGGAAATGGCGTGATGCGGTGGCTGAGACCATTATGGATCAGCACACCGAGGATTACGGCTGCAGCAGTGACAGCCGCCGCAGCCCATCTCCATGCCAGAGTCATACGCTTGATACGCTGAGGGCGTCCCATGGCTTGAAGTTCATCGAACATCTCAGCCACCACCTGGAGATCTTCAGGCATAAAAGACAAGTCCTTGCGGTGGGCTTTGATGAACGACGCAATCCGGCGTTCCTCGTCAAGAGTGGTAAGACCATCAAGGAAACGCTCAACAAGATTCTGTATATTTTTAAGTTCGCTCATTTATTTCTCCTTTCTTTAATCGCATTGAACATTGCACGTCGGGCACGGGAAAGAAGGGTTGCCACGGATGCAGGGGTGATACCGAGCCTCAGGGCTATCTCATGCGTCTCAAGCATCTCGCTCTGACGCAGACGGAGGATAATCTGCTGCGTGGAGGGCAGCCGATCCATCTCATCCAACAGCCATTGCACTTCTTCATTAGAAATAAAAGCATCTTCCGGAGAAGAAAGATCGTCGGGCAAACCGGAGGCCTCTGCCAAGTCCACAGTAGGCAATTGGCGATCACGTAAGAAATTGAGGGCCTTATGCATGGCAGTTACTGCAGCATAAGATACACATGACCGAACCAACAGCCTCCGATGCATGCTCCAAAGAGCCACCATCACCTCAGATGCAACATCTCTCGCATCTTCAGCGTCGCACCCCACGCCGAGGGCCGACCGCTCGGCGGCAAGGCGCATCTTGCCGGCATATTGAGAGAATGTTGACTGGTCCATTATCGATAAATGTTTGCTCTTCTATTTATAACACACGAATGTGCGGCAAATTTAAACAAAGAAAAAGAAAAAAAATGAAAAAAATTTATCAACAGGCAGATATCTCATCCCGGCGTGATCATTCAAGCAAAATAATTTGGATAATTTTCGATTAATGGTGAAAAAAATCGTAACTTTGTGTCTTGATTGCCATAGTGCCGAACGGCAGTTGACATATAATAATGTGAACAAAACAGTACACGATATGAATTTCAAAATTTCAAGCAAAGCATTCTACGACTATGCTTCAAGTGTGAGCAAGGTGATAAATCCCAAGAACGCCCTCACAATACTCAACAATTTCCTCATAATCCTGAAGGACGGACAACTGACAATCACCGGCTCGGATGTGGAGAACGCCATGTCGGCGACTTTCAATGTGATTGACAGCGAAGGCGAAGGGCGCTTCTGTATCGATGCGCGCCGTATGGTGGACCTGCTTAAGGAATTGCCCAACCAGCCCCTCACCGTGGACATCAACGATGAGACGCTGGAGGTGAACATATCGTACAGCGACGGCAACTACTCGATGGTGGCGCTCCCCGGTGACCAGTATCCGCAATACGACAACGAAGGCTCGGACGAGACCCCCATCACGTTCAGTTTCCCGTCAGCGCAACTAATAAAGGGAATTGAATACACCCTTTTCGCTGTGGGCGAGGACGATTTCCGTCCGCAGATGATGGGCATTCTCTTCGACATACAGAAAGACTCACTGATATTCGTGGCAACCGACACACGCAAACTTGTGAGATACACCAATTCCATCCACCAGCCCGGAGTGAACGCAAAATGCATCGTGCCCAAGAAACCGGCAGCCATATTGAAATCGTTTCTGTCGAAGGACGAGAAATCGATGGTGGAGATAACCATGACATCCAAAAGCGCTTCGTTCAGAAACGAGGATTATGTGTTCAACTGCCGCTTCATAAAAGGCAATTTCCCCGACTACACCCGTGTGATCCCCAAGAACAACCCCTACGAACTGCGGGTGGACCGCAGCCGGTTCCTCAACTCGGTGCGCCGCGTGGGCATCTTCGTGGATCCCGGCTACGGAATGGAGAAATTCAAGATCACCAACGATCGCATCCAGATAAAGTCGAGTGACACGAGTTTGCTTACCGCAGGCAATGAGCAGGTGGACTGCGAATACACGGGTCCGGATCTGGTGGTAGGTTTCAGCGCTCCATATATGATAGAGATATGCAACACCATCCAGTCGGAGCAGATAGTGGTGCGTCTATCCGATCCGAGCCGCCCCGGTGTGTTCTGTCCGTCGGAAAACGAGGAGCTGACCGACCTTCTGATTCTGCTCATGCCCATGACCGTGAACGAATTCTGAAACAAGTGATAAGTAATAGTGAATAGTGAATAAGTAACTATCCTTATGAAACTCAACCTCAAGAAGCCAATCATATTTTTCGACCTCGAGACAACCGGACTGAACCTTACCAAGGATCGTGTGGTGGAGATCTCGCTCATCAAGGTAATGCCTTCGGGCGAGGAGATACGCCGCACACGCCGCTTCAATCCGGAGATGCCGATCCCTGCCGAAGCCACCGCCGTGCATCATATCACGGATGACGACGTAAAGAACGAGCCCACTTTCCGCCAGCTTGCCAAATCGCTCGCCCAGATTTTCATAGGCAGCGATATAGCGGGATTCAATTCCAACCGTTTCGACATACCTATGCTCGACCAGGAATTCCAGCGTGCCGACGTGGACATCGATCTCTCGAAGGCCAGATTTGTGGACGTACAGACAATATTCCACAAGAAAGAGCCCCGCAATCTGGTGGCTGCCTACAAATTCTACTGTGGGAAAGATCTGGAGGGAGCTCACAGCGCCAACTGCGACACGGAGGCAACCTACGAGGTGCTTAAGGCCCAGCTTGACCGATACGACGATCTGCCGAACGACATTGAAAAGCTGTCGGATTTCTCAAGCATGAACCGCAATGTGGATTACATGGGACGCCTCATCTACGACGACCAGAAACGGGAAGTGGTGAATTTCGGAAAGTACAAAGGACGCCTTGCGGAGGAAGTGCTCCGCACCGACCCCAGTTACTATGACTGGATAATGAAAGGTGACTTTACCAAAAACACCAAGGACGCTTTCACAAAAATCAAACTTCGTCTGAAGAAGAAATAATCCGGGCGGAGGCAACCGAACAAACCAATATCGGCAATGATCAAAGGCAAACATATCGTATTGGGCATCACCGGAGGCATCGCGGCCTTCAAGGCAGCCACCCTGGCGAGACTTTTCGTAAAGGCTGGAGCAGAGGTGCAGGTGGTGATGACACCCAATGCCAAGGAGTTCATCACACCACTCACTATGTCGACCCTGACCGGGAAGCCCGTGATAAGCGAATTCTTCACCGCCAACACGGGTGAATGGCATTCTCACGTAGATATAGGCCTGTGGGCCGACGCCATGGTGATAGCCCCCGCCACAGCCTCCACCATCGCCAAGATGGCCAACGGTGTGGCGGACAATATGCTGGTGACAACATATCTGTCGGCAAGGTCGCAAGTGTTTGTGGCCCCGGCGATGGATTTCGACATGATGAAGCATCCGTCGACAACTGCAAATATCGAACGCCTGAAATCCTTCGGCAACATCATCATCGAGGCGGCCGAAGGCGAGCTGGCAAGCCATCTGGTGGGCAAAGGACGCATGGAGGAGCCTGAGAAGATATTCGACAGGGTATGCCGGTTCTTCAATGAATCCGGGGATCTGAAAGGCAAAAAAATGCTAATAACGGCGGGACCTACATACGAAAAGATCGATCCCGTGCGTTTTATAGGCAATTACTCTTCAGGTAAGATGGGCTATGCGATAGCCGGGGAGGCGGCACGCAGGGGGGCCAAGGTGACACTTGTGAGCGGACCTGTGTCGGTGGCAATCAATCATCCTGATGTCGAGGTGGTAAAGGTAGAATCAGCCAGGGAAATGCTTGCTGCCTGCGAAAAAGTGTTCTGCGAGTCGGACATAAGCATAATGTGCGCGGCAGTGGCCGACTATGCTCCCGCACACACCTACGGCACGAAGATAAAGCGCGAGCATCAGGAGGTGCCGGTGATAGAGCTGGTGAAGAATCCTGACATCGCCGCCACACTCGGAGGGATGAAACGACCGGGGCAAGTGCTCGTGGGCTTCGCACTGGAGACCGACCATGCCATGGAGAATGCTTCGGAAAAGATGCGCCGCAAGAATCTCGACATGATCGTGCTGAATTCCCTGCGGGACGCAGGAGCCGGATTCGGAACCGACACCAACAAGGTGACTATCCTGCTCCCCGACGACACCTCGATAGATTTCGACCTGAAGAGCAAGAAGGAAGTGGCGCGTGACATCATCAACACCATCGTGTCACTCCCACGCAGAACGGAAGTCGAACAGTAACGAACAGATTCCTGATGTTGAAACGTTTTTTCCTATACTCTCTCTTCACCATCTGCCTGTGGACCTCTGCCCTTGGGCAAGAACTGAACTGCCGGGTGGAGGTGAATGCCTCACAGATCGAGGGCACAAACAAATCCGTGTTCCAGACCTTGCAAAATGCAATATCGGAATACATGAACTCCACGACATTCACCAACGCACAATTTGCTGCCAATGAGAAAATCGACTGCCAGCTGTATTTCACAATAAAGGAATACACCGACGGGGTGATGAAAGGCGACCTGCAGATACAGTCGACACGCCCCGTCTACAACACAGCATACACCACCACCCTGATCAATTTCAGGGATGCAAAGATAGATTTCCAATATGAAGAAGGGAATCCGCTGGTGTACAACGTAAACTCAATGGAGGGACAGCTGACGGCAATACTCGATTTCTATGCCTTCCTGATTCTCGCGGTGGATTTCGATACATTCTCCATGCATGGTGGCGATCCATACTACGAACGCCTTAAGCAGATTGTGCAGTGGGCGCAATCGTCCGGTGAAATCGGATGGAAGGCATTCGAGGACAATAACAACCGAAGCGCAGTGCTAAGTGCGCTTACCGACCCACAGACATCCGTGGTACGCAACATGCTCTACAACTACCACCGAAAGGGACTCGACGAGATGGCTCTCTCCACCGACAAGGCCCGGGGGATCATCAATGAGTCGCTCAAGGACATTGAGGCTGTGCACAAGGCCGCCCCAATGTCAGTGGCCCTGTCGATGTTCCGCGACGCCAAGATGGACGAACTGGTGAACATTTACTCCAAGGCTCCCGCAAACGAACGCACCGACGCCTACAATCTTCTCCAGCCCATATATCCCGCCGAGTCGCAGCGGCTCGACAAAATCAAAAAAGGACAGGAAGACAAATGATAACCCAACTACATATCACCAACTACGCGCTGATAGCCGAAATCGACATCCAGTTCCATTCGGGCCTGAACATCATAACGGGCGAGACAGGAGCCGGAAAGTCGATAATCATGGGGGCGCTGTCGCTTCTGCTTGGCGGACGTGCCGACATGAAGGCAGTGCGTGACAAAGACCGTAAGACAGTGATCGAAGCCACTTTCGCCACAGCCGGGCTGGAAAGGCTGAGGCGTGTGATGATCGGCAACGACATCGACTGGTTCGATGATTCCTGCATCTTGCGCAGAGAGCTGTCGCCCACCGGACGTTCGAGGGCGTTCATCAACGACACGCCTGTCACCCTTCAGCAGCTGCATGATGTGGCGATGCACCTTGTGGACATCCATTCCCAGCATCAGAACCTTCTGCTTTCCGACCCCTCCTACCAATTGTCGATAATCGACAAACTGGCAGAGAATGATGAGCTTCTTGAGCAATACGAGGCAGCTTTCGAGGCTTACAAGAAGGCTCTGCATCAGTTCACCGAAATGAAGGACATGATAGTGCGCAACCGTGCGGATGCTGAATTCATCTCTTTCCAACTCGACCAGATCAACGATATGCGCCTGGAGCCGGGAGAGCAGGAATCACTCGAGAGGGAACGCGACGTGCTGACAAACATCACCCAGATAAAGGAAAATATCTCCGGAGCGCTCTATCCTCTAAGCCGAGGCAAAAACGATGCGCTCAGCGCGTTGTCGGTGGCTTCTGACCACTTGCAGCGGCTTTGCGACGTTTTCGACGATGCAGAATCGCTCACCGAGCGACTTGAAAGCGCGCGGATAGAGATACAGGATATCGCTGAGACACTGGAAGAGTACGACAACCAGATGAATGCCGACCCAGCCGCACTCGAAAGCATTGAGGAACGCCTGAGCAAGATATACTCCCTGGAGACGAAACACCATGTCGATTCCTCGGATGACCTGCTTGCCCTGCGCGACAAACTTGCCACCAGACTGTCGGCACTCGACAATGCTGATGAATCGCTCGCACTGCTGCATGAATCGGCACGTGAGGCAAAGCGCACAGCCACCCTTCTGGCCAGGAAACTCTCCGAACGCCGCCACTCGGTGACCAAGACTTTCGCTGACGAACTGCGGGAGAGCGCGAGTCCGCTTGGCATGAGCAATCTAAGATGCGAGATAAGCATAACAGCGGGAAAACTTACCCTGACGGGGTTTGACAACGTGGAATTCAAGTTCGCATTCAACAAGAACCAGCCACTGATGCCCGTGGCAGCCGGTGCTTCAGGAGGCGAGATATCCCGACTAATATTGTCGATCAAGCTGGTGATCGCAGAAAAGATGCAACTGCCGACGATCGTATTCGATGAAGTGGATACAGGTGTGTCGGGCGATGTAGCCCTGAAGATGGCCTGCCTGATGTCAAACATATCCACAAAGTCGCAGGTGATTGCCATCACCCATCTTCCTCAGGTAGCAGCCAAGGGCTCTACCCATTTCAAGGTGTTCAAGAAAGATGACGACACCACCACCAACACATTCATAAAGCAGCTGTCGCCTGACGAACGGGTTGCCGAACTGGCATTGATGCTCAGCGGATCGGCGGTCGATGAGACAGCGCGGGCCACCGCTCGTACACTTCTAAACATTTAACCCCCTTCTCCAATATGGAATCAACGGATTATATCTATGGCATACGTGCCGTAACCGAAGCTATCGAAGCCGGCAAAGATATCGACAAAATATTGATCAAAAAAGATCTTCAGGGTGAACAGGCATCGCATCTCATGAGCCTGATTCGCCAGCGGCACCTCTATGCCCAGAGGGTGCCTGTGGATAAGATCAACAGGATTACCCGAAACAATCATCAGGGTGTGGTGGCGATATTGTCGGCTGTGACCTATTCTCGCGTAGGACTGCTCGTGCCTGAGCTATATGAAAAAGGCGTGGATCCCTTCGTGGTTGTGCTTGACGGAGTGACCGACGTGCGCAATTTCGGTGCCATAGCACGTACTGCGGAGTGTTGCGGAGCAAATGCCATAATCATCCCGGAGCGCGGAAGCGCAAGCGCCGGAGGCGATGCCATGAAGACTTCTGCCGGAGCTCTCAATTATCTCACCGTGTGCCGTGAGCGAAATCTTGTGGCGGGAGTGAGGTATCTCAAGGATAATGGTTACAGAATAGTGGCGGTATCGGAGAAAGCAACCACTAACTATACCGCTTCTGACTACACCGGGCCTGTTGCTTTGGTGATGGGAGCAGAAGATGTAGGCATATCTTCAGAAATCATCAACCTATGCGATGAAAAAGTTTTCATTCCCATGTTTGGAAAGATCGGATCATTGAATGTATCGGTCGCAGCAGGCGTAATGATGTATGAAGTTGTACGTCAAAGGATTAACGCGCAATCCAATATTTAACGCATTAAAAAGGATGTTAAACAGTGTTGATTTGTTTGCGTAGTAAAGAATAAAGGTGTAACTTTGCATCGCTTTTCAGAACAATCGGGGTTTAGCTCAGTTGGTTAGAGTACGCGTCTGGGGGGCGTGAGGTCGCTAGTTCGAGTCTAGTAACCCCGACTATTTAAAAGCAGTAGGCTGCGGTCAGAAACCGCAGCCTATTCTTTTACGATATTTCACCAACAGGCCGGGCGGAGTGCAAGGCTGATGCCCCAGGCACAGTACAACAAGAGATGGCAGTCCCGGAGTGGCTGTTGGTCAGGGATTTTTTCGGAAGAAAAAAATTTAGTGATAAAATATTTGCAAAGTAGAAAAATTAGGCGTAACTTTGCATCGCTTTTCAGAACAATCGGGGTTTAGCTCAGTTGGTTAGAGTACGCGTCTGGGGGGCGTGAGGTCGCTAGTTCGAGTCTAGTAACCCCGACTATTTAAAAGCAAATGCCTGCAAGCTCAATACTTGCAGGCATTTTTTTATACGGCAACCTTGTCAGATATCGTCGCTTCGCCAGGATCGGTCGAGAAAACGAACGCAAATGAAGCCAATGAAGAAGATTAGCACAGTGCTTATGACGATACTGAGGTTGATATGCACGAACTGAGGGATGTTCCACCACTGGGTGAGTTTTGTCTGAAGCGCAATGAGAATCAGTGCCGCCACACCAACGATCACTCCAGGAACAACGTGCCGCTTCTTAGCCGAGGGGCAGAGATAGGCCAACAGGAACATGCCGAGGACCCCTCCCGAACAAATACTGCTCAGCGCCCACCATGCATCGAGAGCATTGTCCACAAGCAGGAAGCACAGAGCCACTCCGATACCAAGGACTCCAATCCCTACACTGGCCAGACGCAGGACAAGCACCTTGCGCTCGTCGCTTGCCTCAGGATGGAAATGTGAATAAAAATCGGTGAGAACGATCGTTCCGGAGGATGTCACGCTCGTAGCCACGGTGCTCATGCCGGCACAGAATATTGAAGCGATAAGCAGACCGACAAGACCTACAGGGAGCTCGTTGATTATGAAAAATGGAAACACGTAGTCGCTCTTGATTCCCTCGGGCAAGGCCCCGGGATGAATCTGATAGAAAGCGAAAAGGCACGAACCTATGAGGAAGAGAATAAAATTCACAGGAAGGGTGAGAAGCGAACCCCAGAATGCACTCTTGCGGGCCTCGGACAGCGAGGGAGCCGCACAATACCGCTGCGTATAGCTCTGGTCGATGGCAAAATTGTTGAGGTTGGTGAACATACCGTAGATCAAGCAAACCCAGAAGGTACTTTCCACAAGAGAGTCGCCGAAGCTGCCGAGCGAGAACTTGTTATTCTCCATACAGATCCTAAGAGCCTGCTCCGGACCTTCGGGCATACCGGTAAGGAGCATCACCAAGCATATCACGGCACCGACAATAAGAATGGCACCTTGAAGAGCCTCTGTCCAGATGACTGATTTCAATCCGCCCTTCTGGCTATACAGGATAATTCCGATTCCAGTGACCGTCACAACAAGGGGGATACTCCAGCCCATCAACACATTCATCGGCACGGCCAGCAGGAATAGTATTGCACCTGACCTACAGACTTGAGTGAAGAGATAGAACACCGAGGCGTAAAGACGTGCCCAACGTCCGAACCTTTTCTCAAAGAAACTGTAGGCGCTAATGCTGCCAAGCGAGCGATAGAACGGCACGAAATAGTACATGGCCAGCAATCCGGCAGGAAGAATAGAGAGAGTAAAGACAAAGGCATTCCAATTGCCGGCAAAAGCAGATGAGCAATAGCCTAAGAAAGATATCGAACTGCAGAATGATGCGAAAATCGACAGTCCCACCACCCATCCGGGAACCTTTCCCCCACCGCGGGTGAATTCATCACTGCTCTGTTTCTTACGTCCGAAAAGATATCCGAAAAGGATCGTGCCCACCGTAAAGATCAGGAACACGATTAAATCGACAATATTCATGTTATTAGGATTTAGGCGTTAAGGCTTCAGGAACACCGGGAGAAAGATTTCCTTCAGTTCCATTTAATAATCGACTCCTTATTATTATTCAAGCGGCGGGGTGTCTACAGAACACCCCGCCACGAAGGTTAAATTTGAATTTTTCCGTTGTAGATTGGAAGCTTGTCAAGCGCCTCCTGCACCTTGCGACGCTCAGGCTCAAGGAACTTATGGAAGGGCGAAGCCACAAAGTCATCGTTGATGATTCCGAGCAGCGAGCATGCGCATTTCAGACCCTTCAGATAGCTTGAGCCGTGCTTGCCGATGCAATATATCGATGTGCTTATCTGCATGATAATCTGTTGCAGGCGCCATACCTCCTTGACATTGCCATCCTTAGCCGCATTGTACATCGCTACATAAAGCTCAGGGAACATATTGGCTCCGCCATTGATGCCACCGTTGGCTCCGAGGAGGACACATTCACCCGTGACTTCCTCCGGACCCATTAGAAGGGAGAAATCCGGACGGTCCTTCATCGTGTACATCACCGACTGGAAATAAGGGATGTTGGCAGAACTGTCCTTGAATCCTATAACGTTCTTGTTCTCAGCGATGCGATGGATGGTAGCAGGAGAGAAATTGACCTTCACATGGCTCGGCATATTATAGAGGAAAAGAGGAAGAGGAAGATGCTCAAGAAGATCCTCGTAGAATTCGGCGAGTTCAGGCTGACCGGTAGCAAAATAATATGGCGCGGCACTCACTACAGCCGAAGCACCGCAGTCGGCTGCGACATTAGCCAAGTTGACACTTTCCACAAGAGAAGTGTCGGTAATGCACACGAGCACCGGAAGACGACCTGCATTGATACGGCATGTCTCCTTGATCATCTCCTTTCGCAGCCGGTAGCTCAGACTCTGCTCCTCGCCGGTGGTGCCGAGGATGAAGAGACCGTGGACTCCACCGGCGATTAGGTGTTCGATAAGGCGTTCGAGACTCTCAACATCGAGAGTATCATTTCCGAGCAATGGAGTGACAAGAGGCGGAATAATACCGCTGAGGGGGGAATTCAGGGTTGTATTCATAAGATTTGGTAATATTTTATCAGACTACACTTTTTGTTTTTACCGTACAAAATTAGGGATTTTTCCGCAGTAAATGAATTTTTTTGTAGACAAAGTTTCCGTAAGGTAGATTTATCCAAGGAAAATCAAAATGTCAGGAAAAGCACATTGAGTGACTCAAAGGCAATCAGAACACCAAACATGGCAGTTGACCCGCCCAAAGCCAATAATGAACAAAAAGGGTGCAGGTGTGTTAATCAATAAAAACACACAAATAATCAATAATTATGGAAAATAGATTTCTGAGAAATACCCTCATATTGGGGATGGGAGTAGCAATGATGGGATTTGCAACATCTTGTAGTGACGATGATGACGATGTGCCTGCAGGGCAGATACCGGCGGCAGTGACAAAATCATTCCAGGAAATGTTCCCTAATGCTTCTAAAGTGGAATGGGAACGGTATTCACCATATTATGTGGCAGATTTTGATTTGAATACCTTCGACACAGATGCCTGGTTCTCACCGGACGGATCGTGGGCAATGACAGAGACAGATTATGGCTCGCTTGTGAGCATGCTACCGATTCAGATGCAGAATGCATTCAACAACAGCACATACAATGATTGGATAGTGGATGATGTGCAGCTATACGAACGTGTGGCCGACACATTCAGTCTGATAGAAGTAGAGACGGAGGGTATGCCCGAAACCGGTGTGTTCATCAGTTCAGACGGCAGCATACTGAATGTGGTGCAGGGTGATGATTTCAACATCACCCCGACCACAATAGTTGAAAATATCACTTTTTGATACTGTCGTGTATCATTTGTGAATCGATTGACGGCTTTGCCTCAGGCTTTTTGATGCCGTCGCGTATCAAGAGCGCGTCAATAGAAGGATCCTGCCCGCGGAATTTGCGATAAAGTTCCGCGGGATTTTCTGTACCACCCTTCATAAGGACATTGGTGCGGAACGAATCGGCAGTGGCACGGTCGAAAATGCCATTCTGCTTGAAGAGCGAGAAAGCATCGGCATCGAGCACCTCCGACCATTTATAGCTGTAGTAACCGGCGGAATAGCCTCCGGAGAAGATGTGATTGAACTGCGGCGATACCATCGTGCCTTCGACATACGGGAAGATAGCCACCTGGGCGTATGCATCGTTCTCAAACTGCAATGGATCGGAGACAGGATCGCTGATGGTGTGCCAAGCCATATCTATGTAGCCGAACATGAGCTGACGGAGACAAGCGTATGCCGCACCGAATTGCGACGATGCCACGAGCCGCTCCACCAGTTCTGCAGGAATCGGTTCACCGGTCTGGTAGTGGCGGGCGAAGCTGTCGAGGAATTCCTTCTCTGTAAGGAAATTTTCATTGAACTGCGAAGGGAGCTCCACAAAATCACGGTAGACGGCGGTGCCGGAGAGCGACTTGTACTTTGTATCGGCAAGCAGACCATGGAGCGAGTGTCCGAACTCATGCAGGAATGTCTCCACCTCATAGGGAGTGAGCAGAGCCGGCTTATCGCCGGCAGGCTTGTTGAAGTTCATGACGATTGACACCAGGGGACGGGAATTGTTACCATCGGAATCAATCCACTGATCCTTGAAAGTAGTCATCCACGCACCGGGACGCTTAGAAGCGCGAGGGAAGAAATCAGTGTAGAGCAGACCGAGATGACGATTGTTTTCATCCACCACCTCATAGACATTCACGTCAGGATGATAAACATCCACGTCCTTCACCGGATTGAATTTCAACCCGTAGAGACGGCCTGCAAGACCGAAAACGCCACTCACCACACTGTCGAGAGGGAAATACGGACGCAGCGCTTCTTCATCGAACGAATATTTTTCATTCTTGAGTTTGTTGGAATAATAGCTATAGTCCCAAGGATTTACAACGGTCTGCTTTCCGTTGAGCTTAGTGGCGAAAGCATTGAGTTCGTCCATCTCATTGTTCAGGGCAGGCTTATATGCATCACGAAGCTGGTCGAGAAGGTTGTAGACCGCCTCAGGAGTCTGTGCCATGGAATTCTTGAGAGTGCGCTCAGCATGGTTCTTATAACCAAGGAGATTGGCAAGACGGAGACGTATCTCGGAGATTCTCTTCATATTCTCCAGATTGGAATATTCACCCTTGGTGTTGCGGCCCATGTACAGACGGAACATCTTCTCTCGCAGGTCAGCACGGTCGGAGAATTTCATGAAAGCCATGTAAGTGGGCTGAGCGAGGGTGAAAAGGTATTCTCCTTCCCTACCCTTATCCTTTGCGGCAATAGCCGCAGCTTCGACCACAGATTCAGGCAGACCGGAAAGATCGTCGGCTGAGAGCCAGATTTCGTATGTGTTGAGTTCCTTCAGCACATTCTGACCGAAGACGGTGGTAAGACCGGAAAGTTCGGAAGTGAGCTGCTTGTAAGTATCGCGGTCAGCGCCTTTCAGATTCGCACCTGAATTGGCAAAATCATCATACGTGCGCTGCAGGAGCATCATGTCTTCACCATTGAGATTGAAAGATGCACGATTGTCGTAGACACTCTTCACACGCTTCCACAGCCCCTCGTTGAGGATGATGTCGGTGGAATAATCACTGAGCTTTTTCGAAGCTTCGAGCGACATCTCCATCAGCTCATCATCCGAATTGGCTTCGAGAATGTTGAAGAACACTCCCGTGACACGAGAAAGGTCGGCACCGGCATTCTCAAGAGCGACGATAGTATTTTCGAAGGTAGGATCTGCGGGGTTATCGACGATAGCCTGGATTTCCTGTCGAGCCAATTCGATTCCACGGTCGATGGCAGGCATATAGTCTGCATTCGTTATCTGCGAGAAAGGAACACTGCCATACTTGGTGGCAAACTCGCTGAAAAATGGATTCTGACGTGCTGAAGCCATGATGATCATTAAAAATGAAAAGATTGAAAAAAAGATTTTTCGCATATAATGTAATTAAAAATTATTCGAGATTCAATTCCTGGTCGCGGGCAAGCACCAGCTGCTTCTCCAGCTTCTCCTTGAGCCTCAGCCCCTGCTGCAATCTCGAGGCGATATCAGCAAAACGCCATGCGGTGGAGATAGCCGAAGCCTGTGCCGGAGACAATTTTGTCTCGACATCGCCAAGCGAACCCTTGATGACCAGACGATTTATGGCAGATGCATTGTCGGCGGCCCATGCGGCGAGTTCAGCCACTTCCTCCGAACGGAACGAAGCGACATCCGATCCGAACGCATCGGTATCGCCTGCTCTCGGACTATCCTCAGGGATAGCCGCGGACGCCTTCTCGCCATCTGAGGAAGAAAGCACTATCTGAGTGACTCCTATCCTTTTCTCCCCCGATGAGGCGACAATATAAAACGAATAGTCGAGATCGCTGACGCGCACCTGAATGCCGGGGGAAGATGCAAATTCGGGATTATACGCAGTCCTGACCACGTAATATCCATCAAGGTCCTCGTCGCCCTCCACATGGTGCATCACATCAGTGAACTCTCCGATGGAAGCCTGCAGCACGGTGACGAGCGAATCGGTCTGCAACAGACGCTGCTCAGAAAAGCACTTCAAAGCCTTTGCCCGCATCGGGATAGCCGAGCGACGGCATTCCACCTGAGAAGGATAAGCCTTGTCAATGCTGTCGATCAATGCAATGGCATTTTCATAATTGCCGTTATCAATATTCTGCTGAGCCTGTTCCACCAGATCCCGGGCAGCCTCCCTGTCGCGACGCGCCTGCGAATCGCAGGATGTCAATGCCACAGAGCAAGCTGCGGCGAGAATTAAAAATTTGAAATTATTTATCACGTTGTACATCTTTTACGCCTTTTACAGTCTTGAGTTTCTTAATCAGGGATTCAAGCGACTTGGTGTCGTTGACGCCCACGATAAGATAGCCCTGGAACAACCCATCGTTGGAATCTATTGAAATGTTCCGGAGCGATACATCCTTCTCTTTGTTGATAATGGATGTGATATTGGTGACGATGCCTATATCGTCGCGGCCGAGGATACGGATGTTGGCAGCAAACTGTCCACCCATTTTACCCGACCACCGGGTGCGGATGACACGGTAAGGATAATTGGTGCGTATGTTCGGGGCATTGGGACAATCAGTACGGTGGATTTTCACCACACCCTCCGATGAAACGAATCCAAACACATCATCGCCATAGATTGGATTGCAACATTTGGAGAATTTGTACTTCAGACCCTTGATATTGTTGTCAATGACAAGGATATCCTCCGACGAGCCAGCATCGTCGACCGGCAGCTGCGGCTGCATGACATATTCCTCCGCAGATACGCGTTCGGCAGTCTCGGTAGCTTTCTTCTCCAGCTCGAGATAATTCTCAATGATATCGTTGATGTCAATGGACTGCGCCGCAAGATCAGCATAGAAATCAGTTGCGGTCTTGTAGCCCATCTTCTTCACGACCTTTGTGAGCGAACTCTCGTCGATGTCGATCTTGCGGTTCTTGAAGCGGCGGTGGAGCAATTCTTTCCCCAAGTCGGCCGACTGGCTGTCCTGCTCCTTGACCGATATACGTATCTTATTACGGGCTTTGGATGTAACCGTGAAATTTAGCCAGTCGATTTTCGGACGCTGTGCATTGGATGTGAGGATCTCCACGGTGTCGCCTGTACGCAGGCGATAATTGATTTTCTGGTGACGACCGTTGACCTTTCCGCCCGTGCACCGACAACCGAGATTGGAATGGATATTGAAAGCGAAATCGAGCACCGTGGCCCCCATCGGCAGCTTGAACAGATCGCCGCGAGGAGTGAAAACGAACACCTCCTTGTCGTAGACATCCATCTTGAAATTCTTCATCAGTTCCATGGGACCTGTCTCGGCAGTCTCAAGAATATCGCGGACATTGTTCATCCACTTGTCGAGGTCGTTCTCGCTTTTTATGCCTTTGTATTTCCAATGGGCTGCAAGACCTTTCTCCGCAATTTCGTCCATACGTGCAGTGCGGATCTGCACCTCCACCCAGCGTCCGCCTGGACCATGCACGGTGGTGTGAAGCGATTCGTAACCGTTGCTTTTAGGAATACTTATCCAGTCCTTCATCCTGGCGGGATTGGGCTGGTACATATCCGTGATAATCGAATATACAAGCCAGCATTGCGCCTTTTCGTCGGCAGGTTCGGCATCGAGGATGATGCGGATGGCGAAAAGGTCGAAAATATCGTCGACATCGTTCTTCTGCTTGCGCATCTTGTTCCATATCGAGTAGATCGACTTGGTGCGTCCCTTCAGCTCATATCTGAATCCTTCCTTGTCGAGACGCTCACGGATAGGCCTGATGAATTCGGCAATGTATTCCTCACGTTCAGCCTTTCGCTGATTGAGCTTATGGGCAATTGATGTGTACATCTCACGGTCGGTGTACTTCAACGACATATCCTCCAGCTCCGACTTTATCGCATAAAGCCCCAGACGGTGGGCGAGCGGGGCATAGAGGTAGTTGGCCTCATAAGCCACATCATGGACGAACTTATCGTCGGGATGATGGTTGATGGCGCGCATAAGGGCCAGACGGTCGACAATCATGATAATGATGACACGGATATCCTTGGCGAAAGTGAGCAGGAGCTTGCGGAAATTGTCGCTCTCCACCGCCGCCTGCTTGGAATAGAGACGCGCCACATTCTTAAGGCCATCGAGAAGCTTCATCACATCCTCGCCCCACAGGGCAAGAAGATCGTCGGACGACATAAAATCGGTCATCGCGAGATTGTAAAGCAAAATGGCTATCACCATGTTGCGGTCGGGGCTCACCTTATCGCAAAGCAATATGGCGGTAGAAAGATTATGAATCACCGGATGGATACCGTATCTGTCGCGACGGTAGTGACCGGCCTTGATTGCATCAGAGATCAGAGATTTCACCTTATGGAAATCGTCGTCGCGGCTTACCGTAGAGACAAGCTTCACCAACTCACGGGACAGGGCGATCAGTTGCCGGGATTCTTCTTCGTTAAAATATTCCATAACTGCTCAATTTTGAAAAGTCAAAATTACAAATTTTTTTTGACACTTGCACAATTGCTCAAAAATTCTCGGCCGCAACCACCCGTTGAAATACCCCATCAGCGAGCCAGGGAGAGATTGAGGCTTATGCCGAAATTGGTGTTGGTGGTGGGATAGGAGCTTGTGGTGACAAGGGGGGTGTTGGCCTGATGCTCAAAATAAGCGGAAAGAGTGATTTTCTTCGAAAGGATGTAGCTGGCAGTGCAGTTGATTCCGAGTGTGCGGGTGCCGGAGGTGGGCTGCGTATAGTTGCCCTCGATGCGTCGTATGAGGGCCTGAGTGTTCTGGAACGACACATCACAGTTCACCGTAAGGTCGTTGCTCACACCCTTCTGCGAACCTTTGAGCTTTAGGACAGAATTGAAGCCCACAATCTTGTAGCCACCGCCAACGGTGATGCCACGAGTGGTGGCCTCCACCACCTGCCCTGCGCTTGAGTTGAGGGTAAGAGTGCGTTGGTCGCGGTATTCAACATTAGCCTGGAGATTATTCTGCATCGTCATGTTGACACCGATCAGCGGATTGAATTTTTCTGTAATGGTCACTGAGGCGATATTGTAGGGCGACGAAGGGATAGGCTGACCGGAAAGCTCATCGAGAGCGAAACCACGGTTGCCACCGACACTCACCCAGTTGAGGAACGAAGAGAAGGACCCTATCGAATAAGCACATTGATAAGCATGATTGAGAGTGAAGGTCTTGAAGATTTTTTTCATATTTCCGGTGTTCACAAGACCATCGTAGGTGATGCGCCAGTTGGGGAGCATCGCCGAGAGACCCGGGAACAAGTCGAGGGTAGTGCTTCCCGGACGCGTACCGGTGTAGGCTGCAAGGAATGCCGGAATCATCACATCGGAAGAAACCTGGCTCACCTGCCCTACCTCCGGACTGAAAGGATGTCCGGCATTCTGGGTGCCGCGAATGAATCCCTGGTCAGGATAGACGGTTCCGGCATATTCCGATTCCACCCTGTCACGGATGACCGGGAGATAGGCAAGCATGTCGGAGAACGCCTTGGAATAATATCCGTCGTCGGCCTTCGAGGATTTGAGCGCGGTGAGGATTGCACAATGGGTGCGGGTGTACGATCCGCCGAGGGTCGTGGGCATACCCTCATACATGAACTGCACGGACTTCGAGCGATTGTCGGTACGGTTCATGGTCAGCTGAATCTTGAAACCCTTAAAGAGTTCAAAATTTGCCTCTACATTAAATTCATCAGTGCGCGACCATACGGATGGCGAAGTCTGGCCATCATTAGTTTCAAGCCAATTGCGCTCCAAAGCTTTATCAACATAATTGTCGCCAAAGAAACCGAAAGCGAAATCAAGGCCGGGAGCCATCGGGCCATAGGCAGTGGACTGTCCGAAAATGTCGCCGATATTGGGATTGAAAAGCGGCAATGAAAGATTCTTGGTGTTGCGGTAGCGTACGGAGAAATTCCTCGGGGACATCACGACACGCACAGCATACTCGCTGATATCCCGCCACAAAGACTTCTCCTGCCCTTTCTTCACTTCGGTGACAGTGAATTTCAGGTCTTGCTCGCCACGGGTTGTCACCACCACAGTGTTCTGGTCCTTGATTGTGTATTTCACGGCGAAGGGTTTGTCGTCGAGAGTAGTGGCCCTCACCCTGACGTTAGGCACGCGCAGATTGTGTGCAATCTCTATCGTAGTGTCGGGCTTAAGCTTCAACGTACGTTCGAATTTCTTAGGCTTGGCATCCGTTTTACGGTTGGGACGCTTTGATGCAGAAAACCTCTGCTCCACATCCTTGAAGAAAGGAATCTTCTTCCAGATAGATTCGAAATTGATTTTGCCATCAACGTTAAAAGCCGACTGTCCGGCAATCGTATTTCCAAGCTTCACTCCCTCGATGGTGGCACCTCGGTCCCAGCGATATGTGGAAGAATACGAGGCATTGCCGGTGAGGAATTCAAGCACGGGGATTTTGTTGAACGGAGCACGATAGGATGCAGTGAAATTCTGGTTGTAACCCCATGGCGTGCCGAGCGAACGGATCGATGACCATACCGTGTCCTGCCATTCTTTGTATTTATCGGGGAACAGCCTACGGTTGACAGCTCCGACCGTCTCCTCCACACGGGCCGAGGTGTTGGAATTGAACGACATGGAAAGCGATTTAGTGAGGTTCCATGAGAGAGAGAACTGTCGGTCCCAAAGGAAATTCTTGCTGACCGACACCGGCAGCTGAAACATCATATCAGTCTCCGACCTCACCTGCTGCTCGAAATAATATCTCGACATAGATGTGAGGAAAGAAATATTGTTAGGCAACCACTGCAACTCCCAATCCTTGAGAAATTTCTTATTCTTGTTTTTGTCATTTGTAGACGCAAACGGCTTGAAAGGCTTTATCATCGGTGAATACGAATACTGCAGTGAGCCACGGTAATCGTTGGTGTATTCATATTCTGTGGTGGGATCAAGCTTGGTCTGTTTACTGAATGAAAAGTTCGCTGTGAAATTAGTGGGATCCCAAGGTTTAGGGGTCTTGCTGCGGACATCGAATTTGAGTCCGGAAATGGAGAAATTCTTGATTGTAGTGCTCTCCATAGCGAACGAATTGATTGAATCCCTCTCATGCTTCGAGGAAGCAGCATCGAGGGCATCCTTGAGCAGCACATCCTGGTCGAGGGGATTATATTTCGGAGTGGTTTTCTCCTTCGACACCGAATAATATACCGGGGCGCGTAGCTTGGCTTTCTCGGGAAGGAATTTTCCGAGATCAGCCTGTACTGCAATATTCATCTGTTTAAAGTCGTCGAGACGTCGGTCGTTGAGGCTCTGGTTCACCATACCGAAACCGGCCGTCTCGACATGAGCACCGGCATTGACGGTTGCGATATCGGAAATGGCAAGGTTCATGTTAGCCTTCATGGCCCATCCACCTGCTTCATCGAAATCGGTCACCTTCAGCTCGTTGACCCATATAGTGCCATCCTTTGTGGTGGCCGAATTATTGCGGACGCCAATCAGGATGACCCTAACATCGCTGAACGATGGATTTCCGAGCACGGCCATGCGGTTACGCGAATTGTCGGGATCGCGGCCTGTGAAGACAGTATTGAAGCCAACACCGGCATCCTCATTGCGCTTGGCCGCGTTACGCTCAAGCTTAAGATCAATGAGCGACTGAATGTCGAAATCAAAGAAATTGCTCAGTGGCCATACAATCTCACGATTGGAGGGAGTGTCGGAATACATGCCGTGGGGTGTCAACGTAAGAGGCACCTCATATTCATAATAGTTGGCCTTAACATCAGAACCCATGCGGATGAAAAGAGACAGCTCGCCATCCTTGAGGTCGGTGACATCATCGACCACCTGCTCGGCATGTACCCACATCTGGATACGCTTGTAATTACGCAGGTCAAGAGAAGTGTTCTTATATACACCTCGTGCGTCACCGGCCTTCAGATCTGAAACATTGAGCGACATAGATTGCTCGTTGAGCTGGACGATCTGGGTCTGGCCCGGATCGGTGATACGTGTCACACCGGGAGGCAGCACATAGTTGACAGGCTCGCGCTGTGCATTTTCCTCGATGTTGACCACCGAAACATCCAGGTCACCCTCGGCCGGAGAATCACCACGGTTATTGAGATTGAAATCGTAGGAACGCCATTCACCGCGGACAAGTTCAAGTGTGGCGAAACGCAAGTGCGTCACCTCCTTGAAACCTGTCATGAAGATACGTGCGAACCTTATGGTAGAAAAATCGCTGATGTTGCCGACGATCTTCTCATAGTCGGATAGAGGAATCTTGAATTGATACCATTCCACCTCGCCCATATTGCCGTTGCGCAGCAGCACGAATGACGTCTGCTTGTCGGTGATGAAATTGCGTCCCACTACCAGATCCTCAGGACGTATGGAAACATGGTACTGGAAATAGCGCTCGTATTCATTAAGAGTGTTGTCCTGATTGATGTCCTCCACATCAGGAATGTTACGGGCACTCTGGTACAGCGGGTCGGAAGCCTCGTCGGGCGACAGTGAGTTCCCTTCCACGCCATTGTATCTCTTATAGCGCTCAAGGATACCGAGACGCTCGTCGTCGTAATCATAGCCACGATAGAAATGATAGTTATCGCCTGCAGGGTCATTGAAGGGCGAGAACTGGTCGTCCTGCATTCTCTGCACCGTCTCAGGAGAAAGGCGCGAACGGAGCTTCTCAAGATAGTCGCTATATGACGGGAAGTTGTACTCCATCTCATTGGGCAGACCGTCGATACCCACGTCCTGCACCAGACGTGATCCGGAAGCATTGTCGAAGGAATAAGTCAGCGAATTCTGCTTTGACACTCTTCCCCATACGGTCTCAGTGAGGTATTCATCGTTACCGTCGTAAGGCACACCATTCTCGTAACTCTTAAGGCCATCCTTGAGAATATCCTCCGAAATCTCACCGAAATTGAAATATAGATCACCTCCCTCATAGTTGGGATTCTCCGGATCAAGGAATGGATTCATCATCCAGAACTGCACATATTCAATGTTGCTCTGCTCGAAATTGGTGTTGTCCATACGCCGCATGATACCACCCCAACGACGTTCGGGTGATAGAAGATTACCCTCAGAATCGATATTGTCGGCATCGAGGTTGTACGGACCACGTTCGGTGGGATAGAACGAGAGGTTGAGCGTCTGCACCGTCGACGACTCGCCGTAGGTGAGCTGTCGCCCCGGGAAAATCTCGCGGGTGGTGACTTCGCGGATATAGGGATTGGAGAGCATGTCGAGGTCACTCTTGATGTAACCCGGAGCCATCGAAGAATTACGCTGGGTGAAAAGGCGATCGATGTAGTACCAGTTGAGGAGCGCACGGTTCTTGCCATAGTCGACGTTATTGCTCAAAGCCGCTTCCGGGAACAAGGCATTTTCACCCGGGTCGTAGGGTGTGGAGGCCAGGAACCATCCGTAGGGTGAACGCAGGTCGATGCCGGTCTGGGTATACTCAAAGTCGTCGAGATACGAAGAACCCTTGTTGGAGCCTGACTTCTGCTTGTGCGGCACAAGCTGCGCATATTCAGCCTGTAGACTCAGGCGTGAAGGCACCTTGGCATTGACGGTTGGAATCTTGTTGAGAAGATTTGTCAGCCACATGAACTCCTTGTTGTAACTGAGATTGAATCCAAACATCGAATTGTTGACAGTCTCATTGCCAATGTCAACCTTCTCGGTGAGAGCCTTCTCAGAGAAATGCAGTAGGGGACCGCCAATATTGAAATCTTTGTTGACTTGATACTGAAGGTCGAGACCGAGGAGAGGCTTGCGCTGCAGGGAGAACATGGACTGGATTTAAAGAGTCACGCTGACATTCTGTCCCGAGTCGATGATCGACTGGTTGGTGATGGTGACTATACCCATGGCATAGTCCACGGTATAGTCAGAATTTTCGACAAGCGTTCGGCCTCCGGCTGTGACCACCACCGAACCACGTGGCACATTCATAGCATTGAGTCGGATCTGCGAACCTGAAGAAGCCTGATATTCACCGGTCAAGATAAATTTGTTCTTATCGGCGAACTGCCGTGCCACAATCAAAGTGGAGTCGTAGAGTTCCTGATAGACATACTGCTGGGCGATAGCATCATTTGCTATCTTTCTGGCGAGGTGCTCACCGAAAGGCTCCACCACAGGGAAGATAATCTTACCGGTGGAGGGAATGATTGTATAGCCTTCGACAAAGTCAAAGAAACCGTCAGGGTTGGAATCCTCGTTGGAGTCGATGCGGTCGAGGTTCATCACCTGCAGGAGCGACTGGTTGTTGAGTCCGGGCACAGGCAGATAATTGATAGCCACACCGGTTGTGTCGCTCAGATATTTGATGTTGAGACGGAATTTCTGCTTCTGTATCTGGTAACCACCAAGATTGTAGACATTTTTCATCATGAGGTCCCATGTGGGAAGCGAAGTAGAAACGGTGGTACCCTTCAGCATCTTCACGTAGAGTGCCTGGTCGGTGGTGGTGATGTCACTTGAGAATTCACCAACCTGAAACACCTGGCCATTGTAGGTGTACTCAAAAGCCACACCGAGCACTTCGTCGGATCGGATTGCAGTCTTGAGAGAAATGTACCCGAGAGTGGAATTCAAGGAGTACTCATTCGATGTGAGCAAGCGAGCGCTTTCCACCTTCTCATAATCCTCTCCACCCACGATACCGTAAGCCCTCAGAGGCTCCAACGTCTGTGTGATCATGTTGATGTTGCGTGCATCCGGATAGTCGGACTTAATGGTTGAGAGCAAATTGTTCGACAAATTGGAAGGGTTGTCGAAATTATAGTTGGGGGTCCAGTAATCATTGGCCAGATGCGAGTTTTCACCCACATCGATGAACGACACAATATTTCTGGACTCGTCATATTTTCCACTTTTGTTGGTGACCCAAACCTCAATACGTGTAATATTCACACCCGAAGCTACATAAGGCAGCTTGGAGGCGAACCGGTCGTAATTGTCACGGAAGAAATGCGCGAGGAAGAAATGACGGTTTTCATCATATTCATCGGCATTGATAGAGAATTCAGTGGTCTGGGCACCACCTTTGGTCGAGACGGTTTTCGACTCAGAATTCTGCTGGGAAAGAAGAGCTGTGGCAGTGAGCTTTCCAAACTGAAGTTTTGATTTGATACCGAACAGAGCCGTACCACCACGAATGAGCGACGAACCGGTGGTCATCGACACATTACCCGCCTCGATGTTCTTCACGATATCGTCCTCCTCTCCCTCGTAAGAGAGCTTAAGATTCTTGGAGTCGAAATCGAAAGTAGCATCGGTATTATATGTCATATTGAATTTCAGGCGGTTGCCGACACTTGCATTGATAGTAGCCTGAATCTTCTGGTCGAAATCAAAATAAGTCTTCCGTCGCGCCGAAAGCGATAGCGACGGATTGTCGGTCTTGTTGCTCTTGATACCCATTTTGACCTGCACAGATCCCTGGGTCTTAAGCGAGACCCCACCGGGACCGAAAATCTTCTCCAACGGTCCAAGGGCGAAATTCATATCAAGTATATCAAAAGGCTGCTTTTCCTCTTCGAGAATCATCTGAAGGTTGCGTTCACGATAGTAGTCCTGCAAGGATCGGCGCAACTGCCAGTCATTGTACTCCCTCTCGGTGAGCAAGAATGGAGTGGCAATCTCCATATTGCCCACCTTGGTGCGCACTACATAGTAACCGGTATTGGGGTCATATTCCACATCAGTCTTGATATTGGAAGGTGTCTGTAAATCATATCCGAGCTCGTCTTCAAGCAGCTGGTTATAGTCCTGAGGCACAGTGGGAGCAATTGGGAAAGGCAGGTCGATGGAGTCGCCAGGTACGGGAGGGGGATAAGACTGTGGGGCAGGCTGGGTGACTACAGACGGCACCAGCGGACTCTGGGAACTGCCCTGTCCTACGATCAGCAAAGGCGTAATCATCCCTAACAGAATAAAGAACAGGGATATAGAGAGAATATGTAGGCGAATTCGTTTTTTCATAATCCAAAAGCCTGCGGCAGGCTATAGGTAATATAACGTTAATTCCACCCTATTTATTTTAGTGATCATAAAAAAAACAGCAGCCACCGTTCCTGGCGATTTCATCGGCGGGAACGGCGGCTACCTGATGGCTACTACGCGTTTACGAGCTCCAGAATTTCCTTCATGCCCAGCCTGGTGGCCATATCGGTGCCTTCGAGGAGCGAATCGGCAAGGTCACGCTTGGTGCGGTGAAGTCTGCGGATCTTCTCCTCTATGGTGTTCTTGGCCACGAAATGATAGACCGTGACATTGCGCTTCTGACCGATACGGTAAGCACGGTCGGTGGCCTGCTGTTCTATTGCCGGATTCCACCATGGGTCAAGATGAGCGACATAGTTGGCTTCGGGAAGATTAAGGCCGAGACCACCTGCCTTCAGGCTGATAAGAAACAGCGGAATATCCCCTTTCCGGAATTCACTGACGATTTTTTCACGCTCCTTGATGGAACAACTTCCATCAAGGTAAAGATATTTAAAGCCCGATTTGTCGAGGGCCTCCCGCACAAGAGCGAGAAAGGATGTGAACTGACTGAACACGAGCATACGATTGGAACCGCCCTGGAATTCATTCACGAGGTCGATGAAAGCCTGGATTTTGGATTCTCCACCTTTCCAATCCGGGTCGACAAGCTTCATGGAACAAGCGGACCTACGGAGTCGGGTGATTTCGGCGAGAGTGTTGACATCCACCTTGTCGGCACCCTCAATGATGCTCGCAGCCTTGATACGGATGGCCTCGTACATAGCCATCTCAGGTTCGGAGAGTTCGACAGACATTACAATATCCGTCTTTTCCGGCAGATCCTCCACAACCTCGGCTTTGGTGCGACGCAGCATGAAAGGCTTTATGATACGCTGGAGCGCACGCTGACGGTCCTTGTCGTGTTCCTGGATGGGAATCACGAATTTCTTACGGAAAGATTCATCGCTGCCCAAAAGACCGGGATTAATGAAACGGAACAGATTCCAGAGCTCGCCAAGATGATTCTGGATTGGTGTTCCGGTGAGGATAATGCGGTTCTCGGCATCGAGGGCCATCACTGCCTGCGACATCTTTGTGTCCTTGTTTTTGATAACATGGGCTTCGTCGAGACATACGGTGGTCCATTTCTTTTCAGAAAGGGAAACCTCCTCGGTATTGAGAATTCCGTAGGTGGACAACACAACATCAAAGGCACCGACATCACCGATAAGCTTTGCACGGTCGGCAGCTTTGTTGAGTACTGCCACATTAAGCGACGGAGCAAATTTCCCGAGCTCACTTATCCAGTTGGGCACTACCGAAGCAGGCGCCACCACAAGAGCAGGACCGGCGGAAGCCTTGTAAAGCAGGAACGCAATGGTCTGCACAGTCTTTCCAAGACCCATATCATCAGCGAGACAAGCACCTGCACCCCAGGTTGAAAGACGCGCCATCCATTGAAATCCCTCAAGCTGATAAGGACGCAGCTGCGCATTCAAGGCCGACGGAAGTCTGGGTATAAGGTCATAGCTTTTCCCGATCCTCTCACGCAGGCGAACGAGCCTATCGTCAAACGCCACCTTGAGTTCGCCATCGAGAGCCTTATCATCAAGAAGAGCGGCATTGAAAGAAGATATCAACGTCTTGTTGCGGTTCTTCACTGCCAGGGCATCGATGCGATCGAGCTGTTTTCTGAGTTTCCCGCTGATCTCGAGAAAGTCGGTTTCGTTCAGGCGTACATATCTTCCGCGGCTCTGCCTTATTCTTTCAAGGAGCTCAGTCATTGAAATGACTGTCTTGTCGTCGACACGCACATCACCCTCGATTTCGAACCATTCGTTATTGGATTTCAACCCTACGTGCCATGACGAAGGATTGGCCCGGTTCACAGACAGGGCTTTTCCCTCCTCCCACTCAATCACGAGATCGCTTGATTCCTCCTTGGCATATTCGATAAGATCAAGCACTTCATCGACAGATAAAGAAAATGTGAAACCGTTGTCGGAATCATCATCGTCGACGAAAGGCATCTCCTCCGCCAGTCTATTAAAATTTTTGAGTTCGGCAGAAATATTCCGCTTGACTCTCACGGTCTTCCCGTCGACCATATCATAGATTACCGCCCTACCCTCTCCCGGGTAAAAATACTCGGAACCTCCAGGTGCAGGATGCACCATGAAATTCACTACATAATTCAGAGAACCAGCAGGGCGGATGCGTGCAAAAATCTCTGTCGATCCTTTTACATTAGGGATAGATTTTGAATCAAGCAAAGGCGAACGCACCTCTATTACCTGTTCAAGTTTTGTAAGCATACTTCTTACTTGCTCGCGTGCACTTACAGGAAATTTCTTAAGGTCCAACAGTTTATTCAGTACGGCAGCCTGACGCGCATTCACGGATACGACATTGTACACACCGTTAGCATCCTTGCTCACCACCGTCTCTCCGGAAGAAGAGATCAAATCATCAGAGCCTACATTAGATTCCACCGAGATCGAATGCCTGGAATCGGTGTTAAATTTCACATAAGCCTCCTCTTTCTGGAATACCAAAGGTTTACGGCAGTCAATATCGCTTGACTGAAAAGCTTTGTCGGTGTCGACAAGAAGCGGCCCCGCCTCATCAAGGGATGGCCACCGCACATAATAGGAATCGTAATTCTTTTTCCGGCAGATATTCGCCATCTGTCGGTCTGTCTCATCGGCAAATGGAAATTCACACTCCATGAATTTCTTCATACTTATGTTCTTTGGCACACTCCACCGCTCGGACTTGAGCCATGTCTGTGTCATCGGCACCACTTCATCACGTTGCTCAAATACATAATAAATTATGCGCTCCTTCTTCACGGGCTTGGGATTGCGTGCAGCTTCAGCCACAGCCCCCACCTGCTGCATCACATCCTCTATCACCCATTCCCAGTCGGCCTTTCGATGGAGCGAAGTAAGTATAGGTTGATCGCCGTATAGCTTCTTAAGTTCTTCCCTGAGCTCATCACGGATATCAATGTAAGCTGACACTTCATGACAAATCAGCTTGTGTTGAGGAGTGGTTTCCGCATCGGCGAATAGTTTTTTCCACAATACATGGTCATGGACCTCTCCAAAATATTTGCACACCATCAGAGCCATATATTGAAGTCCGACAGCAGGGCTGGAATTTATTGTCAGAGATAGAGCCCTCTTCAACTGATAGATGTCAGGGATGTGACTGCTATTGGTGAAAGCATGGGCAAGAGCCACGGGAATGAACTGAACGTAGTACTGCGTGATATCCTTTTTACGGAGGAACTGACTGAGCTTTGTGGTTCCAGCTTCCGTGCCTATCCTGGCATAGGTCATTATCAGGTAGAACGACGGAATGAATAGATAGAATACATTCTTCAGAGACTGTCCCTTGTTGAGAACCTTGAGAGCTGCAGTGAAGAAAGCGAGCGCCTCGTCGTATTTAGCAAAATTGGCAGCCCGAATACCGCGTATCACCTGTTGGTAGGGGCGAATGGTCGAAATGGAATCTGAAAGATCGTATGAGCCGTCGAGGATATATAGATAAAGCCGTTTCAAATCGAGGAGATTAGCTGCAAGAAGTTTGTCCGATCCAACGGTAGTGGTGAGGTTGTCGAGCACATCGGGAGGACAAGGAGTGTCCTGGCAGACACAGCCGGTGAGGAACTGCTCGGTGATATCTACATGTTGCTCAGACGAAAAGAAAAGCATCAGTCGGGGAAAAAACTTATTCTTCGCAAAATTTATCGCATAAATCAGATAGTTTTCCGATAAGCTTTTAACCCTCTGCGATTTATCAACTCCAATCACAAATCTTATAGCCTTGATAAAATCTATCCCGGATATTTCATCGCTATATCTTGACCTGGCCAACATGTCGAGAAAAAACTTCTCCTCATCAGGATAATTCATAATCATATTGGCCACGACAGAAATACATATTTGAGCGCTGATATATTTTTGATAATAGTATCCTTTTACAAGAAAACCCTTATCAATAAGATCATTGACGATTTTGTGAAACTGCTTTGAATCCAAGCGTAAGTACTCTTTAACCTTTTCACCGGGCTCATAATAAGTGTTGCCGCAGGATACAGCATAAGCCTCAAGAACCACCCTTTCAGCTTTCTTCAGCGTATTTATCCGATCAAAATCTTCCGATTTTGCATCCATAGTTTCGCTCATAAGTCCTAAAATCTAAACATCCTATATCATTGTCAAGGCTTTCTTTATTGCGGTCTCAACCTTTATTTCCGGGTCGGAATCAAAGAGTTTCCTGAGAGCCTTCTGGCTCGGGGCCTTCTGGAAACCAAGCATTATCAGAGCAGCAAGAGCTTCATCATAAGCTTCGTGGGCTTTCGATGACATCACAGGCAATTGGGCATCTGCAGACACCTCTATCTTGTCCTTGAGGTCCACGATAATGCGCTCAGCCGTTTTCTTACCTATGCCTTTTACCTTCTTAAGCAATGAATCATCACCGGAAGCTATTGACGTTTCGAGATCGGCAATCGGAATTGACGACAGAATCACCATTGCGGTAGCCGCCCCGACCCCCGACACACCGATGAGGGCACGGAAAAGATTCCTTTCCTGCGAAGACAGGAAACCGTAGAGATTCCAGGCATCCTCACGGATGGATTCATGCACAAGCAGTTTGGCTTCAGCCTTACCTTCGAGTTGGGTGTAGGTAGGCAAGGTAATGTTCAAGGAGTAAGCCACTCCACCGCGTGTCTCAAGCACTGCGGCTGCTGGCGAAAGAGCTGTGATGTTTCCTATGATATATTCGAACATGAGCGTAGAGGAATGATAAACATGAAAGACGAAATTACAAAATTACTAAATTAATTTATTTATAGCAAACAATTAGTAACTACTCAGCTATCAATTATTTTATAATATATTGATAATCAATGTAAAGACACACAATGGCGCATCCGCCCGACAGACGGTGGTCGCATATTTTTTGGTGGTGCAAAGCGGACGCGGCAAGCAGCGTCCCTACAAATCAGCACTTTATGTAGTCAACAGATAGCTGAGTAGTTACAATAAATAATGATATTGTTAAAGAATTGCAAATTCGTTGATATCTACATAAACCTTTCATTTGCCGGATTGTCTTATTAACATAAAGATTACTTAAACACAGCAGAAAATTATCAATTATAAAATAATAATTATGAAAAAGAAACTTTTGATGATGGCAATAGCCCTGATCGGGCTTACCGGCATCACTGCCAGCGCCCAGGAGGCAAAAGACAATAATGCCACAAGGCCTACTCCCGGCCAAATGAACAAGATGCGTCAGCCACGCGAATTCACAGAATTTGCATTCGAGGGGATCCTCCTCGATATCAACCAGCAACAGCGAATTGATTCGCTGAACGCTGCAGTGAAGTCCAACTGTCCGGAAGGACGCGAGCGTGCTTGTTGCGCCAAAGATACACCGACACAATGTGCCGACTGTAACAAGGCTGACTGCAAGAAAGCCGATTGCAACAAGGCCGATTGCAACAAGGCCGATTGCAACAAGGCCGATTGCAACAAGGCCGATTGCAAGAAAGCTGACTGCAACAAGGCTGATTGCAAGAAAGCCGACTGTAACAAGGCTGACTGCAAGAAAGCTGACTGTAATCAGGCCGCAAGCCCTGCTAAAGACTGCAAAGGCAAAGGTCCGAAAGCCCATCGTATGATGCGACCGAATCCCTATGGAGAAGAATATGTGGCTAAGGTGAAGGAAATACTCACACCCGACCAGTTTGCCATCTTCGAGGAAAACATCTCCAACATGCCTATGAACATGCATAGAGCCGACAGAAGCATGGTGAAAGGAGGAGCTAAAGCCCGGAAAATTGAAGACGCCAAGATGGCAAAAGCCAACCGGGACAAGGCAAAACAATTAAAATCAGATAAGAATAAAGCATCAAAAAAGGAGACAAAATAACATTCTCCTCTCTCTTGGTCGATGAGGTGTCCGCTTCACTGCGGGCATCTTTTTTTACTTAAAATTCTATTTCACTCCACTTTATCGTTATAAGATTGGGCGGTGGAATAAAGTCAGATATCAACATGAAAGGAAAAGTTGTCAGAAATACAGGATCACACTATATTGTGGAAATCGACGGCACAGGCGCACTTGTGCCATGCAAGGTGAAAGGCAATTTCCGCATAAAAGGCATACGCACAACGAATCCCGTGGCAGTAGGCGACAATGTGACGGTGACTGATCCGGGCAGCGACGGAGTGGCATTCATCAGTGCCATCGCACCCCGACAAAATTATATCATACGCCGCGCAAGCAATCTGTCGAAGGAATCCCACATCATCGCCGCCAACATCGACCAGGCTATGCTTGTGACTACCCTGGTACATCCTACCACCTCCACAACATTCGTCGACAGATTTTTAGCATCCGCGGAGGCATATCGAATACCTGTGGTGATAGCGGTGAATAAGACCGACCTGCTCACAGATGACGACAACAAGGAATACCTCGAAGCGTTCACCTATCTATATGAATCGATCGGTTATAAAGTAATAAAAGTATCAGCCAAGACTAAGGACGGACTGGACGCACTGACCGAAATGCTCAAGGATAAGATCACCCTGCTTTCGGGAAATTCGGGTGTAGGAAAATCCACGTTGATCAATGACCTCATACCAGGTCTCGACCTGAAGACTGCCGAGATATCCACGGCCCACGACCAAGGCATGCACACCACAACTTTCTCGGAGCTGTTCAAGCTTCCCGGAGGCGGCAGCATCATCGATACTCCAGGAATAAGAGGTTTCGGCACCGTGGATTTCGAGCCTACAGAAGTGGCCCACTATTTTCCTGAGCTTTTCGCTGAATCAGCCAACTGCAAGTTCAACAACTGCACCCATACCCACGAACCCGGTTGTGCGGTGCAACGCGCAGTGGAAGACCACCGCATCGCCCAATCCCGCTACTCTTCCTATCTCAGCATCCTTAATGATGCCGGAGAGTCGAAATATCGGTGAACGATGTGAGCAACATTTCATTCAGACCGGCACAATATCAGCAGTGATATTATAAATGCTTGGGCTCAGCAAATCATGCGTTTTGAAATATGGGGAATAATCCGTAACTTTGCATTGCAAACAGCATGCAATGGAATACCGACTTACAGAATACTCCATACACGAAACAGGCAAACTGACCGACCGCGACGGCAAACCGCGGCAAGAGGACAGTATCTATCCCGAACCTAACCGTTCGGGTGATTGGTCACGTCTGTTCGTCGTATGCGACGGCATGGGCGGCAAGGGAGCCGGAGATGTGGCATCGGCGATAGTGTGCCACGCCTTAGCACTGACCAACGATGACAGTCAGCCCGATTTCACAAAGGAAGATCTGCGCAAGGCGATAGTGAGGGCATACGACGACCTCGATCAGGCCGACCATGGACAGAGCCGTGCCATGGGTACAACGATGGCGATGCTCAGGCTCAATTCCGACGGAGCCATGATAGCACATGTGGGCGACAGCCGTGTTTACCATATCCGTCCGGGAATCAACGAATCGGACACAAAGATATTGTTCCGAACCACAGACCATGCACATGGAGGAGAAGACGGAGCATCGAGACAAGGGGCGCGCAAGGTGCTCACGCGGGCGATGATGTCCAAGATGAAACGCAGATCTGCCCCCCATGTGAATATTCTCAGAGATATCCGCCCGGGCGATTATTTCTTTCTATGCACCGACGGGATGCTGGAATACATGGACGATGACGCCATCCGCATGATATTCTCACATGACGGCGGCAATGACCACAACAAGCACGGACTTCTTCTCAAGGCCACTGCCAACAATGAAGACAATCATTCTGCTATCATTGTGCATATCCTTGAGGTGATAAAGGACATGCAAGTTGAAAACTCTGAATCGAACAACGAAACAAATACTCCTACCACAATGGGAAACGTGCTCAATAGAATGGCGATACCGCGCTTCGGCAAGCTGCTGATAATTTTCATGGCAATAATGACCGTGCTCATGATAGTATACTCTCTCTTCATCCGCAATGACGAGACACTTCAGCAGGCTGGAACGGCAGTGGACAAACCGCTGATTCTCGAAGGTGTTCCAGCCGGTGAAGAGACCTACGGCTATGAGATAACGGCTCAGGACATCAAGAACGAGTCACAGCAGATAGCACCCGAGGTGACCGAAGAAGAACCAACAGCTGAGGATCTCCCCGCGGAGGGCGAGACTACCGAGACCACCGCTCCCGCAGAAGATGCCCAGCCTGACACCCCGTCCACTCCCGATGAACCCATCCTTCAGGAATAGGATTTGCCCAAACGACCGATAAGAAATGAGCAATGCATAAGGTGCATTGCTCATTTTTTGTTGGCACATGGCAGAAATCCATGTGCCGGATGGTATGAAAAGGGCTGTTGTTTATTTATAGCGCACCCACTTGATGAGGTCGGAGAAGGATGGTTTCTTGCCGTACATAAAGATACCGACACGATAGATCTTGGCAGCAAGCCATATCATCACGAACAGGGAGACGGCCAGGAGCACAAGCGAGAGGATAGTCTCCCACACAGGAATTCCGAAGGGGATACGTGCCATCATCACCATAGGTGAGGTGAACGGGATGATGGAGAGCCAGAAGGCAAGCGAGGAATTGGGATCGTTTGCCACGGTCATGGAAAACACCATGCCTATGATGATAGGTATCATGGCCACAGTGGTGAGCTGGGAAGCATCCTGCACATTGTCGACCGCCGAACCTATGGCAGCGAATATCGAGGAATAGAACAGATAGCCACCGATCAGGAACAGGAGGATGTATAAAAACATGGTCATGACATAAGTGGGATTGCTGAACTGACCGATGGCAGCCATAAGGTCAACGTCGTCGGTGGAGATACCGCTTGAGAGTACAGGCATCAGCCATTTGCTGAAGGATACGATGAGAATGCCCCAGATCAGAATCTGAGTGACTGCCACGAGTCCGACACCGAGAATTTTACCGAGCATAAGGGTCTGCGGACGCACGGATGACACGATGATCTCAAGCACACGGTTGTTTTTTTCCTCGATGATGGAGTTCATCACCATCTGGCCATATATGATGAGGAACATATACAGCATCAAAGACACGAACATTCCTATAAGGTAGGAAACGATTGAAGATGTTTCCTCGGTCTCCTCCTTGTCAAGGCGGTAGGTGCTCATCTTCACATCGACCTCAAGATCGGAGAGTATAAGTTCGAGGTTGTCGATCTCGTACTTCTTCATGCGCTGGTGTTCAATGGCACTCTCGATCTGTCCACGGATGAAGGATTCAGTCTGCATCGACGGGGCACTCTGGGTATAGAGCTGCACATTTGCAGGATTATCTACCACATCGCTGCCAATGAACAGGATGGCATCGTATTGAGGCATCGAGCGAGCAGAATCCACCGTAATGGCAGGATTGTCGATTGTCTCGAACTTGAGTTCATTATCGCCTTTGAGCGTCTTGGCTACAAACCCACTGCTATCCACAACAGCTATGGTCTTGTTTTCCGGACCTGTCATAAACATAACCAATGAAGGCACAAGCATCAGCGCCAGCATCAGTATCGGAGTGACTATAGTGGTGATGATAAAACTTTTGCGCGACACTCTCTCAAGAAATTCGCGGCGTATTATCAAGAATAATTTGGATTTCATAGGTATTTCATATTTTCATCGTTGAACTCCGGTGGAACGGTCTCATTGGATTCCTTCACCGCATGAATAAAGATATCTGACATCGACATAAGCATTGGCTTGAAGCTCACTATCTCGACAGAGCTGTTGATTGCCGAGATGGCATCACGGCGTGCATCGTCGGCGGTAAGACGTATTTCCACACGTTGATTGCCGAATTTGTCGGGATCCATCTTCGAAATATCAGAGCAATATGCCGAAAGACCATTGGCAAGAGCCGAGCTGTCGCCCTGAAACGCAACCTCATAGCGGTTGTGGCCATAGCGCATGCGCAGTTCTTCGACATCGCCGGTGAGGATATTGTGAGAACGGTTGATGAGGGTGATACGGTCGCATAGTTCCTCAACACTGCTCATATTGTGGGTGGAGAAGATCACGGTGGCTCCTTCGTCGCGCAGCTGCAGGATTTCATTTTTCAACAGTTCGGCATTGATCGGATCAAAGCCGGAGAAAGGCTCGTCGAAGATGAGCAATTTAGGGCGATGCAGCACCGTGACAATGAACTGGACTTTCTGAGCCATACCCTTGGACAGCTCCTCAACCTTCTTGTTCCACCAGTCCATGATGTCGAATTTCTCAAACCACTCCTTGAGAGTCTGGCGAGCCTGCTGACGTGATAATCCCTTGAGTTGGGCGAAGAACATAGCCTGCTCCCCTACCTTCATTTTCTTGTAAAGGCCTCGCTCCTCCGGTAAATAACCGATCTGAGCCACGTCGTTCTGTGTGAGAGGGTGACCATCGAAAGTCACGGTGCCCGAATCCGGAGCTGTGATGTGGTTGATGATACGGATCAAGGTCGTCTTTCCGGCGCCATTTGGACCGAGCAGCCCGTAGACCTTGCCCTGCGGCACCTCGATTGAGACGTCGTCGAGAGCACGGTGACCGGTGAAGTCCTTAACGATGTGTTCGGCTTCAATGATATTCATAATCTACTATTTTATATGTTTTAATGATTTATCTGATTTGAGGCGATGAAGCACCTCGGCAACTTGGTCAACGGAAATATCCAAAGTGTCCATTTCTTCAATGAGAGCCACAAGCTTGATATTGAAAAAATCGGTACGACGGGATTTCCTCACCTTTTCCGGTGCATCAGGCGACAGAAAATATCCAATTCCTCTCTGCGAGTAAATGATTTCTGAATCCTGAAGCTCATCGAAGGCACTTAGCACAGTGCGGGTATTGACAGCAAGCTCTATGGACATCTCACGCACGGAGGGGAGTTTTGCACCCGGCGGCCATTCGCCGTTGATTATCCTTGAGAAACAGAGGTCGATGATTTGCTTATATATCGGTTTGTCAGTCTTAAAATCCACGATGCTTGATGATTTTATAGGTCTTGTAAAGCAGTATTCCTGCAACCATGCACAATGCTACTGATACAATAGTCATAATTGTAGGCAACAATTCGGCAACAAACTCTGCAGCCATTTCTTCTGACACTTGACCATCAGCTCCCATTAGCTCAAATCTTGAATGCCAAATATTAAAAAACGCCACAAACATAGCTATGAAACCACTAAGCAGACTCATACCCACATAGGCGCCTATGGCATACAGTATGGCCGTGATCATGCGGTTGGATTTCGCAGATACCACACCATAAAGGGCGAACGCCTGTATGGCGAGTCCTGTGAAAGTACCCATTATCATGATATAGTTCAATTTATTACCGAGAATCCCGGTCATTTCAGCCAATATCTTCTGCGACTCAATGTCAAGCATGGTTATTGATGATATTATCGAATTGATAGCCTGGCCGAGTCCCAAAGTGAGCAACCCTATCACAATCCAGTAATATAACAATAGGAACACAAACTTCTCAGCCGTCCTCGCAGGCATCTGTGCCATCACAAAACGGTTGTCCTTGCGGGCGAGTGACACCGGAGCGAAATAGAACAGGAATCCACATAAAGTGTTGAATATTCCTATCTCTGTTGCATCCAACCATTCAAAACGATAAAACAATACACCTGTCAGTGTGAACAGGACTATGGCAGCCGGATACATGATCAGCTGCTTTTTCAAGGTAGGGAGCATATATTTGGCCACCTGCCATACCCTGCACCATGAGAATTTATCAATTGCAGTTTCCATAACTTACATATTTTCGGTGTTGAACACTGGAGGATTGCTGCAAAGCATGGAGTAGAGCAGCGAGAAATCGATTGAGGAATCGATTCCCTCGGTGTTGGAGATGATGCTGTGGAACCCATCGACATTCTGTTCGCCAAAAAGCGCGTGAGGCGGCCTTGAATCAGAGACAACAAAAGCCCAACGTCGCAGAATTTCCTCTGTCGTCTCGGAAAGGATCACCCTCCCATGATTGAGCACCACCACATTATCGAACATATTGCGCATCTCATAGATCATGTGTGTGGCAATGATGATATAGCCTTCATCTGATATATTGCGGGCAATAAGTTTATTGAGAATCTTCTGGGAAGATATGTCAAGACCATTGGCCGGCTCGTCGAGGAGCAAGACATCCACACCGAGCGACAAGGCATAAGCAACATTCGCCTTCTTTCGCTGTCCGGTGGACATAGCCGAAATCCTCTCGTCGCCGGTCATATCAAACGCTTCGAGATTCTCACCAAGTCTTTCGGGAGAAAATCCGGGATAGAACACAGCGTGGCGACGTGCCATCTCGTTGATGGTGTTCTGCGGCATCATGGCATCGTCAGGCAGATAAAAGATGCGTTGACGCAATGAAGGCAGTTCGCATGAAGTAGATACATCATCTAAAGTACACTCTCCTGTAGCGGGAAGCGCCATTCCGGCAAGGATGCGGAAAAGTGTTGTCTTCCCCGCTCCGTTGGGACCTATCACAAGGCTGACGCCAGGACCAATGGAAGCGGAAGCGTTCTTTAGTGCAAAATTATCCTTCCGGTAGGAATAAGATATTCTTTTAAGTTCAATCATCGCAAATCATATTTTTAGCGTTGCGGTGTTGTATCTGACTACAACACCGCAAAGGTATATAGAATATTCGGGATTTGCAAATAATAAATCAAATTTTGGTAGTTTTGAAAAAAAAACCTAAATTCGCACACGAATGAAAAGATAAAACCATGAGTATCCCGAAAGTAATACACTACTGCTGGTTCGGAGGTAACGAGCTTCCCAAAACAGCGCAGAAATGCATTGATTCGTGGAGGAGATATCTTCCGGATTATGAGATAAAGAGATGGGATGAATCAAATTTTGATGTCGATATAATTCCCTACACCCGGGATGCTTACAAGGCAAAGAAATATGCCTTCGTAAGTGACTATGCGCGCTACTGGATTCTATATCATCACGGAGGTCTGTATTTCGACACCGACGTGGAGGTAATAAAACACATTGACGACATAGTGGCAAAAGGATCATGGATGGGATGCGAGAGTCCATGCCACTCCGGCACTACAACAAAAGATAGCACGAGGGCACCATGGGGCGTCCCATGGGTCAATCCGGGTCTGGGACTTGGGATGAGCAAAGGACTTGACATTGCAAAGGAAATCCTTTCAATTTATGAGACCATGAAATTCACCACACCCGACCACAAGGCCGAGCTGGAGAATGTGGTGTCGGTTACGACCAGGATACTAACCATTCACGGGCTTAACTACACATCTGAAATTCAAACGGTTGGCGATATCAGCATCTATCCTTCCGACTATTTCTGTCCTATATCGACAGATGACGGCAAGATGCGGCTCACAGTCAACACACGCTCAATCCATTGGTTCGACCAGTCGTGGCAGTCGCCCCTGCGGAAATATGGCCGTCGTCTCATCCTCGCGTTAGGTGGCGTAAGAGTTAAGAAAATATTGAAAAAACTTATCTACAATTGACGGGCACATTCCACCCGAATGCGACAGGTTGAGTCTTGAAACGAACAATTATTCATTATTTGATAGTTAATTAACCATGTATTACCCACCGAAGAATGATATTGAGCTGAGCCGACACAGGCTTGACATCATTTTGGAGAGACGTAGATTGAGATTCAATCCTTATAGGGTGAGCAACAAAAAGCTTCTCGAATATGCATGGCAGGGGACATGGGGAAATACCGATGACCTTACACAGATGGTGGTGATGAGATTCTGCCGCTTGAGGGAGGTGGACGACTGTCGAAGGTACGACGGCCTGTACATCCGCATCGGAAACGCGGAAGAGGAATTCTTCATAGCCCGCAAAAGGTTTATCGAGCCTGTCACAGCCCACGACACGCTAAAACAAACGAGGAGCATATACGGCAGCTGTACAATCTGTAATGACAAGGATATCCTGAATCTTGTGGGCAAGACAGTGTTTATAAGCCGTATAATCCACGGCTACACAATTCAAGGATCCGGAACGGCAGCCTACAGGATGCACCGCTTATGGCACGAACCCGAAAAGAATGCTGCAACCATACGCCAAGCTATGTGCGAAGCAAAAATAGAGATGCTACAGCGGCTGATGGACTATCCCGAGTCTCCACTCCATCTCAGTTGCAGCAAGGGGTTTTTCGACTATGAGACACCGATCCGCCAAGCGATGGAAGCTATCCGCCGTTATTCCGACACTCCGGTGCCTGAAGATTAACCGCAACACAGACATCAAAAAACGGAGGCACTGACATTCCAATCAGTGTCTCCGTTTTTTGAATTACTCAGAATGGGGTTATTCAGCTTCCTCGCGCATGTTATGGAAAACGTTCTGCACATCGTCATCATCCTCGAGTTTTTCGAGAAGCTTGTTTATGGTCTCGCGCTGCTCGGGTGTCACATCCTTGAGGTCGTTAGGGATACGCTCGAATTCCGACGAGATGATCTCGAAACCATTCTCCTCAAGATATTTCTGGATGTCGGAATAGGACTCGAACCCGCCGTAAAGCACCACCTGCTCCTCACCTGTCTCTTCATCTACAGTGTCTTCAAGTTCGTCAACACCGTAATCGATGAGTTCGAGTTCGAGATCTTCGAGGCTCACACCATCTTTGGGCTTGATATGGAAAACGCTCTTATGGTCGAAGAGGAAAGTAAGCGATCCCTGAGTGCCGAGCGAGCCGCCATGCTTGGTGAAATAGGAGCGCACGTTGGCCACGGTGC
>CAYZPI010000012.1:0-48115 GCA_964480085.1 uncultured Bacteroides sp.
ACGGCATCCGCCTGGCCTACGACGATTTCCTCCACAACCCCATGAGGGCGGAGAGATAATATTTCGGATATATGGACTTTTGGCTTAAGTATTTCAGGCATCGGCAGCTGATGCCCGACCGAGCAGTTACCTGCTGATTGTTGAAAAAGGTGAAAAAAGCGTGTTTTGGGCAACAAAACACGCTTTTTTCGTTTTATAATTAGGAAAGTCGGAAAAAAGTTCCTAATTTTGTAGCCAAATTGCCCTTTTTGTGGACAGGTACTACCGGAAAAAACATCAATATTGCATATGAGACAGTTAAAAATCACAAAATCAATTACTAACCGCGAAAGCGCTTCTCTTGACAAATATCTTCAGGAAATCGGACGGGAAGAGCTTATCACTGTGGAGGAAGAGGTGGAGCTCGCACAGCGCATACGTCAGGGCGACCAGCGCGCACTCGACAAACTAACCCGCGCCAACCTGCGATTCGTTGTCTCAGTTGCTAAACAATATCAGAATCAGGGTCTTTCGCTCCCCGACCTTATCAACGAGGGAAATGTGGGCCTTATCAAGGCCGCGCAGAAGTTCGATGAGACCCGTGGCTTCAAATTCATTTCCTACGCAGTGTGGTGGATCCGCCAGTCGATCCTTCAGGCTCTGGCCGAGCAGTCGCGAATCGTGCGTCTGCCCCTCAACCAGGTGGGTTCGCTCAACAAGATCGGCAAGGCCCTCTCGAAATTCGAGCAGGAGAATGAGCGTCGTCCCTCGCCCGAGGAACTCGCCGAGACCCTCGATGTGCCCGTAGACAAGATCGCCGACACACTGAAGGTGTCGGGTAGGCATATCTCTGTGGACGCTCCCTTTGTGGAAGGCGAGGACAACAGTCTTCTCGACGTGCTGACCAACGATGATTCTCCCATGGCCGATTCAACCCTCACTCAGGAGTCGCTCTCCAAGGAGGTGGACCGTGCTTTGCGCCAGCTCCACGAGCGCGAGCGCGAGATCCTGAAGATGTTCTTCGGAATAGGTTGCCAGGAAATGACTCTTGAGGAGATCGGAGCCAAGTTTGACCTCACGCGTGAACGTGTGCGCCAGATAAAGGAGAAGGCAATACGCCGTCTCAAAGGCCAGAAGAGCAAGCTCCTGAAGCCCTACCTCGGACAGTAGGCGCAGAATCGCATGGAATGCAATTCTGTGCAATGAAAAATTAATAATGAAAAATGAAAAATTTCCATCCGGATGGTGTTTTTCATTTTTCATTTCCATTTTCAGCGGCGCACGAAGTGCGCTGATTTTTCATTTTTCTTTTTTCATTGAATAGTGGGTAGTGTAAAGTCTCTGGCGAAGGATACCGCCATCTACGGATTGAGCAGCATTATCGGGCGTTTTCTCAACTGGTGCCTGGTGCCGCTCTATACCATTGTTTTCTCCAAAGCGGAGTATGGTGTTGTCACATACGTATATGCCGTTGTGGCGGTGGCGCTGATCGTTCTCACCTACGGCATGGAGACGGGTTTCTTCCGCTTCGCCAACCACGAGAGGTGGAAGGATCCCATGCAGGTGTATTCCACGGCCCTCGCATCACTGGCGGTGTCGGGTACGGTGTTCTTCTGCCTGGTGCTGATGTTCATCAATCCTGTGAGCGGGTGGATGAAATGCCCGGGGCATCCTTCCTACGTGTGGATGATGGCGTTGTGCGTGGCGGTGGATGCGTTCACCGCGTTGCCGTTCAGCTATCTGCGCTACCGCAAGCGGCCTGTGCGTTTCGCCGTGCTCAGGCTTGTGAATATTGGCATCAACATCGGTCTCAACCTTTTCTTCATCCTTCTATGCCCGTGGCTCATGAAAGTGGCTCCGGCAACCGTCAGCTGGTTCTATGCGGAGGATTTCGGCGTGGGCTATATCTTCCTCGCCAACCTCATCGCCTCGCTCGTCACCTTGGCGATGCTTGTGCCCGAATTGCGCGGTTTCCGCTGGACGTTCTGCGGGCGGCTGTGGAAGGAGATGATAGCCTACTCCGTGCCGCTGCTTGTGCTTGGCGTGGCGGGGATCATGAACCAGACACTCTCCACAATCATCTTCCCGTATCTATATGTGCAGCCCGACACGATGGCGCAGCTCGGCGTGTACGGCGCCAACTATAAGATAGCCATCGTGATGGTGATGTTCATACAGGCGTTCCGCTTCGCCTACGAGCCGTTCATCTTCGCCCAGAACAAGGAGAGGGGAGGCGACCGCAACCAGGCATATTCCGACGCGATGAAATTCTTCGTCATCATGGGATTGCTCATATTCATGGGCGTGATGTTCTATCTCGACATCATCAAATATTTCATCTCTCCGGCTTATTTCTCCGGTCTGGTAGTAGTACCCATCGTGATGATGGGGGAATTCTTCTTCGGCATACTGTTCAATCTGTCGGTGTGGTACAAGCTCTCCGACCGCACGGTCTGGGGCGCGTACATATCCCTTATCGGCCTGGCGGTGACCGTTGCCCTCAATGTGGCGCTTGTGCCGCGTTATGGCTACATGGGCTGCGCGTGGGCTGCCTTCTTCTGCTATCTGACGATGATGCTCGTGAGCTATTTCGTGGGAATGGCCAAATATCCCATCCCTTATCCTCTCAAGCGCATAGCCGGATACACGGCGGTGGCTGCCGTGCTCTACGTGCTGGGAATGTACGTGCTGCGCACTCAGGTGGAGTGGGTGAATTTCGCGGTACGCGCCGTGCTGATAGGTGCGTTCGTATTGATAGTGGCGAAGAAAGAGAAACTGTCGGCAGCGCATCTGCTCAGGCCAATCCTTAGCAAGATCGGACGATGAAGGTGGTGTTCGTCAACCATAGCGACACGAAGGGTGGGGCATCTGTGGTAACGGTAAGGCTGATGAAAGCCCTCTCCGATATGGGTGTGGACGCACGCATGCTCGTCACCCACAAGGCCATGGATGATGCCCGTATTGAACTGTTGCATCCGGAAATCCGCCGTAAGATGGCCTTCCTTGCCGAGGCTGGCGAGATTTTCTTAGGTAACGGACTGCACCGCGAAGATATATTCAAGGTGTCGATTGCCGACTCCGGCATGGATGTGCATTCCCATCCGTGGGTGAGGGAAGCCGATGTGGTGGTGCTCAACTGGGTGAACCAGGGCGTGATGTCGCTCAGGGAGGTGGGGCGCATCAAGTCACCGGTGGTCTGGACGATGCACGATATGTGGAATTTCACGGGCGCATGCCATCATTCGGGTGACTGCAGGGCATACACGAGCTCCTGTGGACACTGCCGATTCTTCCTCGGCGGCAAGCGCGACAACGACCTCTCCCGCCGCACCTTCCTTCGCAAGCAGCAGCTTTACCGACACAAGAACATCCATTTCGTGGCTGTGAGCAGCTGGCTGGCGGGGCTTGCATCGGAAAGCATGCTTCTGAAGGAAATGCCCCTGTCTGTGATTCCCAACGCCTTTCCAGTGGAGGAATTTTCTCCGGATCCTCTCCGTCCTCGCGTCCATTACGGACTCCCGGAAGGCAAGAAACTTGTGGTGATGGGAGCCGCCCGTCTCGACGACCCCATCAAGGGATTCGACATGGCAATCGATACCCTCAACCGCCTGACAGATACCGATGTGGCAGCCGTGTTTTTCGGCGATCTGCGCAACCCTGCGCTGCTTGACGAACTTAAGGTGCCATACGTGCATCTTGGTCCGGTGAGTGACAGCCAGACCATCCATGACATCTACGCCCATGCCGACGCTGTGCTTTCATCCTCCCTGTGCGAGACCCTTCCCGGCACCCTCATCGAGGGCATGGCATCGGGCTGTGTGCCCGTAAGCTTCATTTCCGGTGGTCAGGGCGATATCATCGACCACAATGTGACCGGCTACCTCGCCTCCTTGGGTGACATAGCCTCCCTCGCCGAAGGCATCCGCCAGGCCATAAACGGACATTTCGACCGGACCGCCATCCGCGCCACGGTCGCCGCCCGTTTCTCCGCCCCCACCATCGCCTCCCGCTACCTCGCCCTCTTCCACCAGATAATCAGTACCACTCCTATATAAAAAATAGCACTCTCACTTTTTTAGTGAATTTTTAGTCTGAAGAGACAATGATGAGCAATTTGGGTAGTGCTACTGTTTCTATCAACAGAATTTTAGTGTGCAAAATCGCTATATAAAGCAAATACAATGGGAATTAACCATAGTGTTGCGAGAAATATGTGGCATACTTTTTCAAATTTGGAGGATTTGTCACAGGTGTTATCGAATATAGATTTTGCACTCACTCCATATTTCTTAATTTTTAGGAATAAATTAATTGCCAATAGGGCAAAAAGATTGAATATTAAGGAGATCAGGAAGGCTCCAAATACACAATCGATGTCTTTAATTCTGGTTCCATCTTCATTATATTCAGGTGAAAATGCCAAATTATAAGTTAGAAAAATACAGAACCATAGCATTAAAGAACTGAAAAAAGCATATTTTTTAGCATTCTTCTCGTTTCCGACTATAAATTTGTAGTTGTAATAAGCATTGCACAATGAATAGAATAACGGAGGCGTAGAGAAAACCAAAAATATCAGGAAGCCTTCAGCAGACGTAAATAAACTCCAGATAAAACCGAGGAGGCAATACAGTAGAACAATCAGAGATGAGCTTAGCGATGTTATTAGACAAAATGACAAAAAGATATTGACCATTATATTACGCTTGGAATAAGAAGATATTAGCAAAGTCCACATCTTATTTAGTCGGGATTTTGATTCTGCTGGTGAGTCATTGCAGCAGGATAGATGTCCATATTTATTAGATGTGTCATCATTGAATAATCCCTTTGAATGGACGGAATAATGTACTTTTGACCTTTCTACATCATCGTGATTGCCAAATTTTGTTATATCATCCATGATTGTATAAATTTTATAACGAATTTCTTAAATGTTATGGTCTATAGTAATAAATATCGAAATGAATTCTCTGATATTTTTATATTAGAATGCTGATTATAAACTCATACAGCATTCGGATTCGTAAAATTTCAAACGAAGCTCAAATTATATTTTATCGATTCAAGATGTGCTTTGCAAAAATATCTCTTACAAGAGTCAGACACTTTACATAACTAAGTGATATGTTCTGCTGAATTTTTAAAGAAAAATGCAGCCGGTGTAACATTGCAATCTGCAAAATTACAACCCGACTACAATTTCTGGAGAATGTATTCAATGGATTACTCCATGAATGTCATAATAGTCATTATTACCAGCGGTCCATTTTGTATTGCGGCATCTGTTCGTCTTCAGTAAACTCAAGAGTATAATTTTTTGCCGCTTCAAGAACATAGATCCAGTTAGGTTTGATTTCGCCCGACAAGGCATCTCTGACAGCTTGTCTAAGACCTATGCCAAACAAAGCTCCATTCTTCAGGTCGCTGTATGAATATTGTCCTCTGATAGAGGCGGATATAATATAACCTCGATGTCCTTCAAAATCAGTGAAAAGTTGCTTTGTTAGAATGGGATCGAAGGTGGCGTAGGTTTTCTTCTCCCTACGGTTACCCTCGGAATCCATGTTGCAACAATCGCCAATACAGAGAATCAGCTTTGCATTGGAAGCTTTTGTCTTAAGTTTACTGTATATAGCCGATTGACTATAGTTGCGGTCCTTGTATGAAAGATGGGGCCATTCATCGTTATCCCAGTTGGCTCCATGTCCGCTGTAGTAGAATACCACTATATCATTGGGCGACACCAAAAGATTATCTATTGCTGTCAATGCATTGGCGGCTGTGAAAGCCGATCCGCTGTACTGCTTGAGATTGTGCCGATATCCGAGAGATGAAGCGATATCTTTCCAGAATGTGGTCATTTTATTGAAATCCGCTGTTCGGTCGACTTCCCGGTTGGGCTCTTCTTTGTTGACCATAATTATCGTATGAAGAGTCTGTGATGCGGCACTGCTCATCAAGAAGATGCTGCAGACAAGAGCCAAAATTAACTTTTTCATCAGAAATTGCTTTTGGATTTTTTTATCAAATATCTTACATAGCGGTCGTTCGGGAAAGCTTTTGAGATAATGTCAAGGAAGCCGTTCCTAACCCTCTCCCCGTCGAGGTCGATGTATTTATCTCCCTTTGAGAAGCGACAGGTATCACAATAGAAGGAATACGCCACTATCACATCGCCTTTCTTGGAATGGCATACTATTGCATAGTCAGGCATGAAGGTGCAGTTCTTCACAATGTCGCTCTTTACAAAGGCGTCGGGATTGGAAAAAGTGTCGGCGACGAGCTTTTTCATGCATTCGCATGAGAAAACCTTGCTTGCGAGGACTTCACCATATCCGTCCATCCAGTTGTCGGTTGACTCGCTCCATGGGTCGATAATCAGGAAAGTCAAAGAATCGGCTTTCTCGATACCATCAAGATACATGGCCGGCACCTCGCTTTTATTCTGGCCGGTCCTGTCAGAGGAGGCTTTTGCATTCATGCATGGCAATATCAGCATGCAGATTAGCAAGTAAAGGAATTGTTTCATATTAGTTGGGGTTATTGTTTGGTTGAGATTTTTGAGGTGTTGTTCTGAGATTTGGGGGTCTGTTTCTCTTTCCAATCGTCATATACATTGGATGAGGTCTTGTATGCCAAGTCCCTCAGAAACTTCTCCCATGAAATTTCTCTTTCGGGAAATGAAGAATAATCATGCATTAACATGCACAATGAGCCTGTGAAATAATCCATTTCTTTGTTGTTGTACGACATTCCTCCATGAGCATATTCCCCGGAAGATGCGGCAGCTACAATGATGTCGCCCTTGCTTGAGAGGAACCAGTTTTGAATCTGCTTTGCAAATTTCTTGCTCACTGTCTTCGACCGTCTTCTCTGGTGCGACATTCCTTCTTCTTTCCCATGGCTCAGTTTTGGGATATTGCAGCACATGCCCACAGTCAGCAGTAGCTGAGGCTTTTTCTCCTTAAGTTTGTTGTGTACTGTCAACAGTGAGACATAATTTCGGCCGTTGGCAGAAAATTCCATTTCCGGCCATGGACTGCCGACAGCATTGTTGTTTGATTTCGGGCGTCCGCCATGTCCTATATAGTAGAAGACTACAATATCAGAAGGAGAACAAGAGAATTGTTGGATCACTTGGTTGCATTTTTCTGGAGAACACAGATTGCCGGTGTATGTATATTTTTTCGAGTTATAACCCTTGTCCATCAGCGCATCGTTGACTTTGGATATAAAATCCTGCTCGAGGGCATTCTTACCGTTCAGGTTGTCAACACCCAGTGACACATCATTAGTGTCAACGAACAATATCCAATGTATAGTACTTGAATGAGCCGAAATGAAAGCGCAAAGAAGAATCAGCGGGACAATCAATAGACGTTTCATTTTTCTTTTAAATATTTGGTTAGACGTTGAGCGATATCTTCATTCTCCGGAAATATCAGGTGCATCATTAGGAGGAGGGTGCCGTTAGGCATGTCGAACGTGCTGATTTCGTTGCCGTTGTCTTCCTTGACCTTCCATTTGTTCATCGAGTAGTCCAACAATACTGCGACATGGTCATCACCTTTGTAAAAGTCAATTATTGTCCAAGGCTCGAAAGTCGTGTAGATTTTCTTGTTGGTCTCGTACATGGAGGGTTGACATAGGGAGTTGCGCACGATATTGCCCAACAATGAATCCAGAGCAAGCGTCATGTCGGCCTTGTCCTCGACATAGGAGATTGCGGTGACTTTTGTGGAGTCAGAATTCAATATGATACCCGACACTTTCTTGCCGAGATTCTGCATCATTATGGAATCACTGCCGGTAGCCTTGACCTGGCTCCCCGCATCAGCAAATTTTTTGCCGTTCGCTTCGGAATGGCAAAAACACTGTGCTGCCATGACAATGGCAGTCATCAGGATTCTAAGTAACATAGAGTTCAATTTCATTTTTCAGATGTTTTTTGTTGATTAGCCCTGTTGAAATTCACACCATCATTTTATCAGGATTTTTTTGCGGAAAGTACCATAATCATATATGTACACACCTTTCTTCCGAATGGATCTTACCTCCATACCATTCATGTCGAAAATCCTCAGGGGCTCCGTTTCCGGGAGGGCTACGCTTTCAGTTGAGTTGTAATCCGAAAGGTCGATCGACACGCTTTCCGACCATGCTGACCATGCCTCATCTTTATATGCCCTGATTCTTACCTGATAAGGGATTTTATTAAGTCCTTCAATCACGTGATGGCCGCCGATACACTCGTTGATAATTATGGGCGGCGTTTGATATAAAAGCAAGTCCTCAAGTTCCTTCGCTCTCAGGTCGTTTTCCGTGTAATAGTAATTGTACACTTGTAAGCGGCTTAGATGGAAAAGTTTTTCTCCCTCCACCCGAATTCTCACATTTCCACAGCCTCTGAAAGGAAGCACATACGATGTCTTTTCTTTCTTCACATCCAGAGTCTGGGTGCAGAGAGTGTCACCTTCCTCGGATATCAGGGTTACGCGGAGTTCTGCATCGTGGCTGTCAGCAGGAAGAACGGATATCCGTAGGGTCATGTCGTCATCGATACCTGTAATGACAGGAGATTGTATATATCCTCCGATGCTGTCCGTTCCGACTTTCGCGCCATACATGGATCTGTAGATATACCTGCCCTCCCATCCTGGTTGTTCGGTATAGAAACGTAAAAGTCGGGAGATATCTTTACTCATGTCGACGGATTCGTCCTTCGGTATGAATTTTGTGAAATATTCGTTGAAGACAATACTCTCTGCCAGGTTTTTTCGTGCGTCGCTACATTCGATTGTGTACGATTCAACATCGGGTTCTTCGACCCATGAGACTGATATGCCTGATCCATCCGTGATTTCGATTCCTGTGATGACCGGCGGGGCAATGTAGATGCCTCCCATAAAATCAAAAGATATCAATCCGTCGATTTCCTTGATATTGGTCACCGGTTTATTAAGGTCGAACGATCCATCGACATTCATGTTGAACAACCGACCTCCCGTTTTACGATGGGAGTCATTGTCGAAGACAGTGGCATCGCTTGATCCAGGAAATAAATCTCCCATGAAATCCTCTTCTGTCGGATTATATACAAAGCCATTATCATGTGGTATTTGCCGGCCATAGTCATTGTCTGCGGGGACGATACTGTACCTTTGATGTGTGGGAAACACATTCACACGATTGGTCTGCCATGATTTGAGATCATAATCGATATGGTAGATTAAAAGTCCATGACAATTGCTGTATGTCTTCACATAAGAGAACCAATCGCGGTTCTGACGATTTTCCAATATGAAATATTCGTTTCTGTTATTATCGTTATAAATTATATAGGCTTTTGGCTCGTCGCCTAAGGAAGGAAGTTTGGAAATTCTACTGATGTCGGTTAATTCCTCATACTCCAGCCAACCGGCAAACCATCGTTCGTAGGCGGAGAATCCGCACGGAATCTCTCCTATGCCTTCCGGGCCGTTATATGAACCACTGCTCATTATGTCCCAATAAGACATTCCGAATCCTCCGTTGTAACTTGCATCGTATATATCCGGCAGTCCGAGGCAGTGGCTGAATTCATGACAGGCGGTTCCTATTCCGTTGTATTTTTTCCCTCTTGTTCCGGTGAGTTCACATGAACAGGCATAGGTGTCGATCCTGACATTATCCAGGACGAGATTACCATCATCACCATTGAGAGCGGAGGAGAGTTTGAACTTGTGAGGCCAGATTGTATATGAAGGGGCTCCATTGGATTCTCCATATCCTGCGTAGACAAAGAATATTTGTTCAGTCTCTCCGTCTCCGTCCCAATCATATTCATTGTAGTCGACGTAAGGATCTGCCAGTTCACATGCCTCCTTGACCATCCACCCTACATTAGCATCGGATCCGCTGGCTGTGCTGTTACGTCCATAGTAAGCCATGTCCTTACTCAGTGTGACGGGTCCGACCACATCAAAAGTGAGGTCGAATTGTCCGTAGCTTTGATCATAAAAGTAATCATGCACCGACCCTATGTGGTTGTCTTGATTGAATCCAATTTCGTTGAACCGACTATAAAATTCAGTCTGAGGATCGTCACCATGCATGCTAACGTCGGCAAAATTCACTAAAATGACAAGTCCTTTCTTTTTGCCGGTTAGGGAATTGGCTGATCGTTCGCCGGCACGCATCTGAACACAAGATACTGACTCTGCCACTGAGTCCATTTTATGGCTTATGCGTGAAATAGCCCTGTTGTAAAAAGTTTTAATAAGTTGGATCTCTTCGGATGATCTGGATAAAAGGTCTTTTGCCAGAATATGGCTGTTTTGCAAATCATATCCATTATCTGTTGCATAGTAGAAATATGAATCCTCATCCTGTATGAGCGGTATGTCGTCAGAAGTAGTGAAATAATGGAATCTTTCATCTCCGACAAGCTTTACGTTCAGAGTCGTGCCATCAGGTTGGGTAACATCGAAAGGTGTTATCCTCGCATTTACTGCAAACATAATATTGCAGACGGTCAGGAATAAGAAAGTCAGATATGAAATTTTTTTCATAGTATTTTGAAAATCTTCCTCATGGATGAAATTCTAATTGAGTCGGAATTTCATCCATGAGGAAGGGCGTTAAACTCAATTCCTATTTCATTATCAAGTTGTCAAGATTGATTTTGCTTGTTTCATAGGGTTTCATGTCAGGAGAGAATGGCTGGAGACTTAAGGTATTGTCCAGCTTCATGAGGCCGTTGTCAATTGACATAAAGCCTGTCGACCTGCTTGAAGGAAATTCATTGATACTTGAGGCTTTTTCCTTGGCCGGTGGACAGTACATGGCGGGAGAGGAAAAATAAGTTGACGTATAGAATGACACTACATTAATGTTCTCAAGTGAAGTTAAGAAAATAATTGTTTTTCCATCAGATGTGGAATATAGGGTAACATTTTCCTGTGAACCTTCAAAAACGTAGTTTTCATTGAGATACTTGGCGAGGTCCTCAGTGCTAAGTGAGCTTGTCCTGTAATATACATCCGCATTGTAAAGATCTCCGGTGGATTGATTGAAATAGTAGCTTATAAGAGTTTCATATCCTTTCCCTTGGTAATCAATCTCATACGTTTTTGTGGTGGTATCGTACTCGGCCACCCCGGTGCTTCCCATTGTCATTGTATAGCCTGACATGGTCTGCTGAACGGCTGAGACGGTTGTGCCCCAGTTGAGATTTAGCGTGGGGAGGATCTGGGTTTCGTTTTCTTTCTTGACTTTTTCATACCAATCCTGGAATCCTTTAAATGTATCGTCCCAATGCCAGTATAAATTACCACTTGCAAAACAATATGCTCCACAATAGTAGCAACCTCCGTTGGTCAGTTTTACTTTTTTTCCGTCAGAAGGATAAAGATACCACATTCCATTGTCCTGACTTTTTAGGTGAATAGCAAAATGATATTTGATCTGGTCGTCAGGAATCCAGAGAGTACAGCGATAATAATCAGAGCCGTCGTTGGACCTTGAGTAGCGTAGTGTGAAATATCCTTCACTCGAAAGGTCGATGAGATAACGGTCGCTGTCACTGATTGCAGGATCGATAAGATACTGCTCGACACGGTCGGTGCTTCCAAAGCCATAACTTTCGACATCGGGATATGAGTCGAACCCAAGGAAATATGAATAGAGTATGGAGCCTAACGGTGAGGGGGATATTGCAAGTGAGTTGGTGTTGTCAGTCACCGTAACTTTATTTGTGGCGATGCCTGCGATATCATACCAAAAATATCTCGCTGTCGATGAGAAGTCAAGCCTTATTGTCGAAAGAGCATCTGTCTCCATGATGCTCCACTTGGGAGAATCATTGTCGCTCAGAATCAGGCCTTCAATTGTAACGAATGTGTAATCACCTTCCTCAAGTTCGAAGCTCTTCGTGACGCTGTTGAAATTGGGCGACGTGAAGGCGTCTTCGGCCACTTTCTCGCCTCTGTCGTTGTACACGAAGACATAGAGACCCACGGTACCTGAATTATCCCTGAAGAAGATGTCTTGGATACTTTCATCGAGACTTACGGCACTATACAATGCTCTGGTGTTGACTGTGTAAGCAACATCGTGTTTGCTTCCAACAGATGTGATTTCGATATCGTCGTTTGAGCATGACGACAGCATCACAGCTAATAGTGCGACAAAAGCATATATGATTTTTTTCATGATTGCTTCATTTAGAATTAATAATTAAACATATTGAACATCCACGAGAGAGAGATCTCGAACGAGCTCATCTTGCAAGGAAAGTTGCCGGCGAGTTCTGTGATACCGATATAATAGCGGGCATTGATGTCGAGACCTCCGGATGGCAGGGTATATCCTATGCCGACAAGGGGAGATACAGCCATTCCTTTCAGCTGGCTTGAAGGTGTGTCGAGATTATATGTCACACTCGACATATAGTCGTTGGGGTTCTCCACTGTCAGTGACTTCGGACTTCGGCTGACAAGCGCTCCGAAGGAGGCTCCGGCTTCGATATAGAAAGAGTTAAGGCCGGAGGACATTGCCAACGGGTAAAGCTGAACATACACAGGTACATCAAAGTAGTCGAGCGAGAGATTAGCGTCGGTCTCACCATCCTCATTGATTCCGATGGTCTTTACGGTGTTCTGTTTGTACTTGAGTTCAAGGCCGGCTCCGAGATATCCCGTACCAGCCGATGAGTTCTCGGTGATTTTTCCGAAGCGTCCCCTTAAGGCCAGACCGCCGGAGAATCCGATGCCGGCGCCGTCATAGAGTTTGCTTTCCTGGGGCTGAGTCATTGTGGACATATTCAGTCCGATTTTGGGACCGATATAGAACGCACTGCTTTCGTAACTTGTGACTTTGATGATTTCTCCATCATCGCCATACCCAAGTCCGTCATCTTGAGCATGCACACTTGCAACAGATAGAAGAGTGGCTAAAAGAAACAGAAATTTTTTCATATTGGTTAATTTTGAGTTGGTTTTTCTTTTTGTTGCAGGTTAGAACTCGATCTTGATATATCCACTAATGTACACCATGATATTTGCAGTCCTTGATTTTTTTGCCACAGGTTGGACAAGTCTTTTGAGTCTGAGGTGTGGGTCTCGGCTTGGACTCACTGCTTTTTGCACCTTTTTCAAAATTGTACGACAATTGTTTTTCAAAAAGTTTTATGTCTTCGCCTGTGACTGTCAGTGTAAAAGTGTGTGTGCCAGGTCCAGCTGCCCGGTAATTGAAGGATACCAGCCCATCGTTGTTTTTCATTGGGATATAGTACCCACGATCATCTACAAGAGTGATCTTCAAGTCCTTGTTCTCCCATACCGACGGAATGTACATGGTGAATTCACATTTGACATCTTTAGTTGAGAATTTTTTATCCTGAGACTCTTCAATGGCTCCGAACCTATCAGTGTCAACATACTGGAGGATACCTGGATTCCCATTGACTGTTACTATTGCATATCCATCTTCGAATGGAGTCGCTTCAGAAAATTGGCACGGTGTAATTTCCGTATTGTCACAATAAAATCCATAAAGACCATCTTTCGCAATCGGAGAGAGTCCAATCTTTCCTTCCTTATAGCTATCAGTGAAGGGTACATCCATATTTTTCCCTGAAAGCGACGACAATCGGTAGAGGTAGTCAACCTTTGGCTGCGTCTCTTTAATGCTCTTCACTCTTTTTAGTTCGTTTTTTCTATCAATATCATAGGAATACCATTTCTTACCACGTCCATCGTATAGATAAGCTAATCCTCTGTAGGGATTTGTGCCTACTGTTATCTGGCAAACTCCGTTAACTTTGAATTGGGCTGCCTTACCTTCTTTATCTATAAGGAAATATTTCTCACCCTTATATACCGATGCATGTCCCTCTGTAAAAGGCTTTATGTTTGTATAGCCACTGTTAAAACCTGTTACCTTTATTCCCTGCTCATCGACATAGCCCAGGTTGCCATCAATATCAGCCACAGGTATAACATCATCTGAAAAAAATTCCTGTCCTTTACGGGTATAAAAGTCATTGCCGAATGCAAAACAACGTCCATCCTCTTTTAGGACACCGATAATTTTATTTCCATTGGTATCAGACGAGGTTAATATTGCTCTTCCATCGTAGAACTGGCTTAACTTGTCACATGTGACAGGAACAAGCACAGTGCCATTTGACGAAATAAGTCCTATCTTACCGGATTTCTCCACAAGGTAAAGATTGGTATTCACTCGTTTTATCGAATCGTATTCCCCTGGTTGCAACTGCCAGGATACGGTCTGGGCCACGGTAGGAAAAAAGGGGATGATTGAAGCAATTATTGCAAAAATGATTTTTTTTATCATGATGTGAGGATTTCTATTCTTTGTTTTTTTGTAGTTCGTCTCTCAGTTTATTCAGATTGTCGATACAGATATTCACTGCTTCTTGTTTTTTTAAATCCAATACTATATCTCCAGTGGCATCCTTGATCGATACCCAGCCATTTTTATTGTTAACGAATTTTTTGGTGTCGGTTATTGCATTTGGAATATCTTCTGATGTTTGAATTTCTGTATATTTTATTATAAAGTCTGATATACTGTCCAGATTTGTCTTGACAATCCGATTGAATTTTTGTTGTTGTTTTTGTGTATTTTTCGGTATGCGCACATTTTTGGCGGAATCAAGTCTACTGATAATCTTATTTATCAGAACAGTTCTTTGTCTTTCTGAATTGAACAAGCTTTCCTGATGATTCCCTTTCAGCCTTGACGGTGCATTGTTGGAGATAGAATTAACTGACGATCTTTCATTAGAGCTGGATGAGTTTGTCACAACGTTTGTCTCATCTGTGATTGTGTCACTGATTTTATCTACTTTGTTAACATTCGTATCCGTAATTGAGCTTCTGAGATCGTTTTTCCCGGAACTGATGTCCTCGTTTTCTTCTTTGTAATTATGTCCGGTATACCTTGACGGGGATGAGATGCCCGGAGAATTCGGGAGTTCGTCGGCAGGTTTAGGAATCTCATCTTCTTGAATATAGTGAATCGTAAAAAACACTGCTGCCAATAGAATAATCGCTGCAATACCGGTCACAGCACCAACTAAATATTTTTTTTGAAGGTTGAATATATTGCTTTTTGCAGTGGAGCTCTCGTCAATGTCAATGATTGCCAGTGTATGGTTGTCATGGCCGCCTCCTTTGGAATATCCTATCCGATCGATTTCAACTGAGAGGGTTTTGACAATATAGGATGGCGTTTCGTTGATTGTAAACCGTGAGACAAGGTCTTTTTTTGGCATGCTGCCCCAGACCCCGTCGGTGCAAAGGACGAAGCGGTCGCCTTTCCTGAATGTTACCTCGTAGATCTCAGGCACATGGTTGGAGGTGCTTCCAAGTCCACGGGTTATAATGTTGGATTGAGGTGAAACACGGGCTTCTTCCTCTGTAAGGGCTTTATTTCTCACCAATTCGGCCACGAGAGAATGGTCATTGCTTTGAAATATTACTTTTTTGTTACGGAGCTGATAGCACCTGCTGTCGCCGGCGTTGGCGATGAAAGCAGAATTCTTATCTATCAGGATGGCGACGAAAGTGGATCCCATGCCGACAAGTGATGGATTTTCCCTCATCAATTCCTCAAGAGCATCGTTGGCATCGTTGGTGGCTTTTTTTATGGCGAAGTCCTTTGGTGTGTCCGGACTACAGTTCAAGATTACAGAAGCAAACCGATTCTTGACGGTAGAGGATGCCATTTTTCCGCCCGGGCCACCTCCCATTCCGTCGCAGACGATAAGCAGAAATCCTATAGGCGTATCTATAAAGCCAAAATCATCCTGATTCTCGCTTCTGCCTCCTAACATAGATTCTTCTGTCCCATACAGGGATATTATGTCGGATTTTATTGAAATCATCTATCAGTTTGTTGTAGTTAACAATAAGGAAATAACCTCCAATATGTTGAAGAATATTGTATTTGGTATCCTTTTGACCGTTGCTGCTTTCACCAGTAACGGTCAAAAAGATAGCTTATTAAAATAGCGGTGATGCAATGTCTATTTGATAATGAAAGGCATTGCTTCACGTGTCTGTAGATCGTAGATTGCAAAAACTCCGCGTCCGGGAATCTGATATTCGATACGTGTCGTATTGTTCACACTTGTCTCTGTTTTTTCCGGTATGAATTTTTTCATCTCATAGATATCTGGACTGAAGAAATAGCGGGCTTTCTTTTTATGCAAATCTTTATCGACTTTTACCAATATGAGGTTATCGGATGATTTATGATGTGGGTTATAGTACTCAACCACTACTTCCGTATTCTGATTTGTTCTCACGGGAATTGTAAGACGGGTATTTATGCTGTCAAGGTACAGTTTGTCACCTATCTTCTTCACCTTAACGGAATCAGCTAGCATACGGTTGATCAATATTTCTCCGTTGGATAGCAGGACATCCGACTTGGGTTCGTACAGATTGTTTTCTTCCTTGCTATAGCCTTCGATATCTTTGAATTTCAACATCTGTGAGCCGCCTCCTGAAAGCTGTATCATGAGATACATGTTCCCATCGGTGAAATTTCGCTCAGTTATAACGCCTCTGTAGGTGCCTCTGTCCTTGGTGCGCACCACATCTATCAGCTCGCTCTGCTGGAAGATATTCTGGTTGGGATTGATACCCTTGTAGAGATATTTGGTCACGTCATCAATGTCGATTGTCTCAACTACACCCCCGTCAGTGTAAAGACTCAGTGTGTTGTAAGTCTCTCCGGCATACTGTCCTTTGATTTCCCTGCCGTTCTTAAGGTAATAGACACGGTCTATTCCAGACAGGGCAGTCTTTGGACGTCTGTCAGCAGTTATACTTTCCACATCGTCCCAACTGAAATTATACACATTAGGTGTGAGTTCGAGGTATTTAATGTGCACGCCTCTCTCAAGGAGACGCACTTTGGAGATTTGGGGATGGCGGGTAGGAAATTCGTTCTGGAACGTTTCGGTTACAGAGGCTATCGCCACGCTGTCATTAGAAGGTACATATCTAAATGAGATATCGCTGAGAGTGAGTGTGCGGTTGTCGCCAGTTCCCTCGAAGGCGTCGTGTTCCTCGGCCCATTTCTTCCATTTGGGATCCAGTTGATTTATTCCGTAGCGGGTATCTCTTGGATTGTCGGCACTCTTGCCGTCAATACATATCTCTGCCTCTTCGCTCCGGAACGTAATGTCATTCCCTTTTTGCTGGAGGATATATCCCTTTATTACGGAGCCATTCTTAAGTTGGACAGTCTGGACAATGACAGCTTTTGAGACACACACACACATGATAGTGAGTAGTATCGATAATATTGTCTTCTTCATAAGATTCATTATAAACTGTTGTTTTTTGCTTCCTCTAAAAGTTGCTTGACATATTCACCCTTTATACCACTATTGATGTTCTCTTTTTCTATACCACCGTATAGAACACCGATAAGCATTCCATGGTCGTTGAATATGGGCGAACCGCTTGAACCTCCTGCCGACACGGCGTCGAATGTGAAATCATATTTTCCACTCTCACGGGTAATATGGCCGGAATGACATAATGCCTTGGGTATTTTCTCTTCACTATACATTGAAGGACCGTGAGGGAAGCCGATAGTAAACATTTCACTGCCCACTTTCAATGCATTTTTTGATGCATCAAGAGAGTCGGTAACATTAACATAGGAGCAATCCCGATTTGGAAGTTCCATCTTTTCGCTTTGGATTAGGGCAAGATCAATATTTGGATCCTCGCCTGCTGAAATGACTGTACATAATGTGGCATTTTCCCCAGAGAAATAGCGTCCTTGTGGAACGAACATAATTCTATCAAGTACACCTTGGATCTTAATCTGTGAGGTGAAAGCACTTAGACCACCACCTCCGTCTCCCAATGCTGACAGTACGCCTCTGACTTCTGCTTCCTTGGCAAAAAGCACTTTATAGTTCTCTTCGATTTCCTTGACTTTGGAGTCAAAAAGCCAGGGCTTCACGACGTGTAGGTTAGTGATTATATGCCCAGATTCAGAAACAAAGAATCCTGTTGCCGTGTATGATCCGTAATCGTATTTAACGGCATCTGATAATCCGTCAATTGAGATGAACTGATCATTGATATACAGGAATTTAGTTGGAAATCCTAATTCATTGAGATTTAATGAACCAGCTGATACTTCATAGTGATATGTTCCAATCATCTGCACTACAGAACTATGGTAACGTGTGTATACGTCGCCGGAATTCCATATCTTGCCATCCTGCATTCCGGGGATTAACTTCCATACTCCGAATCCTACTCCGATCAGGACTATTATGGAGGCTGCCACTACTGCGATGCCCTTTAAGGGATTCTTTGGCCATGGTAGGTGGGACAGGTCCACAGGTACTCCACCGCAAACCACGGTACTTTTGCGCTTGATTCGGTAAGGTACGTTAGGCTGTACCTTATTTCCATCTACCGTAGTGCCGTTTTTACTGTGATCCACAATGTACATCTTATTATCGCGCCCCAGCTTGACTGTGGCATGATACCTGCTTACAGTGTTGCCTGATATCTGTACATCATTGTTGAAATGACTGCCGATACCATAAAGGCCTTTGTAGGCGGAATTATCCTCCTGTTTGGGTACCTGCGACCATTGAAGCTCCACATCAGCAAAACGGATGGCATCTCCAACACGGACGTTCACAGGCTTGTTTGGCTTTATGGGTTGGTTCATTATGAATGTTCCATTCCGGCTTCCCTTGTCTTCAAGAATAATGTCTCCATTGTTCAACAAGGTCATTTCGGCATGAAGCGAGCTGACTTTCGGGCTGTGCATTACAATGTCACAGGATGGATCACGGCCTATTTTGAGTAATTTCATGATTTTTTTTACCTTGTTTATTTGTGCATACGTGTATCTGTCTCTTCTTCTTTTTTCTCAGGATGCTTGCCTTTGTATTGACATTCATCGATTGGCTTGCCACAGGTAGCGCATTTCTTCACGGCCGGTTCAGGTTTCACCGGAGTTGTTTTGGGTTTCTTACCACCTTGATCTGAAGGTTGTTTAACCGAATCCTCAGCTTTCTTAGCTTCCTCGGGTTTCTTTATTTCCTCAGCTTTCTTAGCTTCCTCAGCCTTCTTTATTTCTGTTGAGTCGACTGTGGCGGGAGTTGTATCGTGATTAATCGGTTCGACCGGTCTGTTCGTGAAGAAAATAATTCCGCCAATGATTGCCGCAAGAGCCAGAAGACCAATGATGACGTACATTGTTATGTTGACGGGTTTCGGTACCTGTGCCCAGTCAAGACGTGCGACATGAGCCAATGATATATTGTCCTTGCGGGTCACAGGGACAGGGACATTAGGAGATATCTTGATGCCATTTACGTAGGTGCCATTGTGGCTTTGGTCCACAATGGTCATCTTGCCCGATGGTGCGACATTCAATATTGCATGACGCCGACTGATAACATCGGTACTGTCGTTGATTACGATGTCGCAAGTGACATCCCTGCCGATAGAATAGACTTTCATGTTATTTTTTGTGTTATGTTACTATTTCGCACTTTTTTCGATGATTGATTTGATCGATTCAATAGTCTTATTGTCGGATTTTGCTGATTCCATGATCTTTGCAATTTCAGCCATAGATTGGCGGACATTCGCTATCGAATCGTTCTGTTTTTTGATTGAGTCATTGAGCAGGGTGATTGTTTCCTGTTGTTTCGCTTCCAGAGAGGAGTAATTGGAGTACTGGACAAAGTTCAGCACAAGGCATATCAGCGCGACTACCGCCAACGATGCAAAGATTATTTTCGTTTTGCGTGACATTTTTGATTTAAGTATTGAATCTTTTTTTGTTTCAGCAATTGCTAATGTCAGATTGTCGTGATTTCCCCCTCCCATTCGTCCTAAGTTATCTACGAAGGTGGCGATATCATCAACTATCACTCCAAGTTTGCTTTTGGAGTTTGACGCCATATTTATGAGCTCAGGTTCAGGCATGCTTCCGTGTATGCCGTCAGTGCATAGCAGGAATCTATCACCTTTCAAATAGGATACTTCATGAATTTCAACATCGACATCAGGTTTTATGCCCAAAGCCCGCGTTATGACATTGGATTGAGCCGACAGTCTCGCTTGTTCTTCTGTGATGACTCCTTGTTCGACCATCTCGAATACCATTGAGTGGTCGAAAGTACGGAACACTTTTCTGTGGCCTCTCAACTGGTACACTCTGGAATCACCCACGTGGGCAATGAAAGCTGACTTCTCGTTTACCAACAGTAGTGTTAACGTGGAACCCATTCCCTTGTATTTGCTGTTTTCATTGCCACGTTCGATAATCGCCATATTGGCTCTCCTGACGGCCTTTATTATGATATTCGACAGCTCCTCTTCCTTAGAAGCATTCCCGATGCTTTCGACAACTTCGTTTACTGCCATAGTTGATGCTATTTGCCCGCTTGGACCGCCACCCATACCATCGCATACCACTACCAAATATCCGAATTGCGTATCAGCCCATGCTAAGGAATCTTGATTCTCAGCACGACCACCTATTCTTGATTCGGCAAACGCTGTCACAAGTCCTTTTTCATCAAGATATATTTTTTGTAATTCCATGTTTAATAAATCTGATTGTGATCTAATCAAGTATCAAGTGTTATCGCTTGAACCAGTTCACTATCCTTTCCCATAAGGATGGTTCGGGTTGAAGTGCAGCATTTATCGCATTTTTAAAATCTCTGGCAGTTTGGAATCTTTTAGACTGCTCCTTTTCCGTAGCTTTCCAAATTACCTTCATGAGTCTTTTTGGTATGCCGTCCCCTTCCGGAAGAGGTTCGGTAATTTGTTTTGCAAGGGTTTCAGCTTCTGATTCGCAATCCATAGGGTTGTGCCCGGTGAGAAGTTCGTAGAAAGTGATGCCAAGTTCATAAATGTCCGTAGTGGCATTGATTGGATTGGCCATATTGCCTTCGTCTCGTTTGATTTGTTCTGGAGCTGAATACTGTGGTGTCCCGATAAAACCATATTGTGAGAATTTATTGCCACCGTTCATCCTTGAGATTCCCAGATCCATGAGACGGACATTCGAATCGTTCTCAATCATGATATTCGAAGGCTTGATATCGCGATGTATGACTCCTCGTGAATGAACATAATCAAGAGCATCGAGCACCGAGCAGATGGCATTCGATATTTTCTCTATTCTCAATGGCATATCGGAAAATTTCTTAACATATTTGTCGATATCTTCTCCCTGTACAAAATGGCTGAGAATAAAAACAGGTCCATACTCAGGATTGTATTCACAGGATCCAATCATCTCAACAAGATTGGGATGCCTGAATGCCAGAGATGCTTCCAACCGTGCCCTTTCACGTATCATAGGGTTGTTGGCGTAGCAATCCTTGACACGCTTTACTGCTATCCGTTCTGCATTGTTGCATCTGTAACCTAAATACACATCACCCATGGCACCGCTTCCCAGATGAGACTCTTCCGGGTTGTAGCAATACCATTCACCCATGCACCATAGATAGATATATGGGTCGTTCTTTTTCTGTACGACTGTCTGTCGCACGGGGTGATGGGTTTGTTTCTTTGCCATTTGGAGTCTCCTTTCCGGTTATAATTCCTTAAGATTATTTTCCCACGCCTTGATGTCGCTGAGATATTGCCTGATCCTTTCGACGTACGCCTTGTCGTCGGCTTCGGAAGCAAGAGGGAGGGCTTTGGAAAAAAGCTGTTTTGCTGTAATACCATCCCGATTTTCAACAGCTTCCGTGCGCTGGTCGCATTTCCAGTAATCGCAGGCGAGGTCGTACAGAGCACGATAGTTGGTGGAATCCTGTTGTACGGCTTTCTTCAGCAAGGAGTGGGCCTCGATATTGTCAACTGGCAAAAAATAGTGGTTTTGAAGGTCAACTGCTCGTTCGGGTAACAGATCATTCTGCAGTTTACTCTTGAAATAGAATCGGCTTAGCATGTAGGTTGCCTCCGAGTTTCCGGCTTCTGAGAGATTTCTCAGCTTTGCCATACCCTCGTCAATTTTCCCGGCATCAAGATCTTCATAGGCATCGTCTATATTTATTTTGTCTACGTCGACTATCTGGGCATTAGCTTCCTCCACTGATGGTTGAGAAAGTCTGTTGATTATTTTGACCGCAGCAAACGATGTCACCCCAAGCAATAGACAGCCAGCCAAGGCAAAAAGCAAATGTCTTTTGTTGATATGGGAGATAGGACCGGAATCATTCAGGTCAAGTCGGTCCAACGCCACCCTGAATTCTGCAGCACTCTGGAATCGCTTTGCCCTTGATTTCTCAGTGGCAGTCTCGATGATTTTCCTCAGTCCCTTATGCTTGATAAGCTTGAGGGGCATAGGTGAGTGCAGTTGCTTTTGAAGGATATCGCTGCGGTCGCCTTCAAAGGGGACATGTCCCACTATGCATTGGAAAAGAAGAATCCCCACGGCATAAACATCGGTTGTCTGGTTCTGCTCGTTGATGGCTCCCAGCACCAGTTCAGGAGCAGCATATTCAGGCTTGCCCACAAACTGCCCGGCTTGTGTAAGATGTTTGTCATGGGTGGTGAGGGAATTGAATTTTTTTGCAATTCCAAAATCGATCAGTTTGATATTCCCATTGGAGGTGATCATTATGTTGCTCGGGTCAATATCACGATGGATGTACCCGGCATCGTGCATGGTCATCAATCCCGAAAGGATATTTTTTATTATTTCGACCGAGAAATGAGTTACATCTTGCTGATAGTCTTTGAAGAGCTTCTCGGCGAAAGGTACAAAATGCCCTTGCTGATCAGTCAATTTCCCTTCAAACAGTTTGTCGAGAGAGACACCTTCAAGGAGCTCGCTCACCACATGATAATGCGGAGTCTTCTCGCCGAGGACCGATACTGATTCAGTCTCGATGAAGCCAAGCATCTCAATGAGATTGTTATGTCTGAAATGGATGGCAGCCTCTCGTCTGGCTTTTTCGATGGCGTATATCGGCAGGTCGCTGTACATAAATTTTACGGCAACAAACCTTGATTTGCCTGTCGATTCATCCACACAGCGCCCTTTGTATACTTTTCCCATGCCTCCCTCTCCTAAGGGAGTGTCATCGGAATCGAACTCATAGTAAATGCCTTGCTTCTTTTCCTTTTTTCCCTGTATTTTGTACAAAGACATATTGATTGAGAATTTGATTCAGTATTCTTTTTACTACATCGACACTGTGCCGCCATGATTGATGTTGGGAGTCGAGCCGTCCAGTCCTACGGTGCCTCCAGCCGGTTGGGTGGCTCCGGAATGCCACTGACTGCCACCGCCCGGATAGAATCCGTGACTTGTCCTGTGTGGGTCGAAATCAGGCAGACCGTCTGTGTCATCGTCTTCTTCCTCGACATTCACGGCAACGAAATCTTTCGACACGGAAAGGCCATTTTTGGCTGTGTCAATAAGAGTCAGCAGAAACTCATAATTATTGCCTATCGTTATTATGTCACCGTCGTTGCACGGTTCCGCAGTGAATCCTATCATATCTCCATTGATTTTGGTCCCGTTTGTCGATTGCGTATCGCTTATTGCTGCAATGAGTCCGCTTTTCACCTGACGAGTGACAATGACGGCGTGATTTGAAGATACTGTACCCTCTCCGAGCACGATGTCGTTGTCCGGTCCCTGTCCGATTGTATTTTTTCCTATGACGAGTGGCCAGTATTCGCCAAGCGGTGTGCGGGAGATGGAATAGAGGAATCCCACAACTGGCTTTCCGGGATGAATCACGCGTTGAGATGCCGGGGAGGAGGCAGATCCTTCTTCTGGGTATGAAGCTTGTGAAGTCTGCTGATTCATCATGCCCGGAACGACGGTGCCTTTGGAGGCGGAAGAGTTCCCGCGAGCATAGAAGCTTTGTGACTGATTGTTATTGTTGTTTTTACCGAGATAGTCATTAGGTTCTAATCCCTGTATTACAGTTTTGTTTTGTGACATGGCGTTTTTTTGTTTTTTATTGATGGTAGGATTTCTTGATTGATGGTATGTCTATTCAAAATTGCAATGACGGTCAGCCTTGAAAAATATCCAAGGCTGACCGTCATTGCAATTTTGAGAGAGATGTCATAGTTCTTTCAGGATTCATAAGCGCCCTGCGACATCTCTGCAAGAATTCAATTTGAGACAAAAAAAAGCGTGGATGTCTGTACCTGTGTACTCATTCCACACACCAAGGCTCTGGCTTGCCCTTCTTAGTAGAATGAGCAACACCAGAAATCCACGCCAATATGTTATAGCAACCCTTATACAGATTTTCCACAGTATCACAAAGGATACATGGAGTGCCAATATAAGGGGATGCGTATAAACACATCCCGTAGACATCTACTATTGCCTTTCCTTGACTAAGAGGTTCGAAACTGCCAGATTCCGGTGTGTCAAGAACAAGACGCGAGTAAACGCCTTTTCGATATTTATTAATTCTCATTTTTTCCCTTCCCTTCCTTCATAATCTTAAAAAAATCAGATTATAAATTTTGGCGTGGACAACTCTTGTTTCCCCATGATAATGGGTGCAATCATGGTAAAAAAGAATTTTATTGAGAATATGGCGCAAAGGTAACAAATTTTATTGAAAATCCAAAATTTTGTTGATATTTCTTTCAAAATCATTGGCATTTAAGTTCCTAAGGTTCCCAATAAGAAGTATATGCTTCGAGTCAATCCATATATATTCGCGCAAAATGAAATTGTGTATAGACTTGTGAAAAATTGTCGGTATGGTGGTGATGCCATACGAAGACGGCGGCGATAGCCTGATTGGCTACGCCGCCGTTGTGGTTATGATGGGTCCACGGTAAGGGGCCGTGGACCGGGTGTTATTTTACGATCACCTTCCTCGTGTGAGTCATGCCGTCGAGGGTGGTATAGTTGACGATATAAACGCCGGCTGCCACGTGCAGGCTGTGGCCGGGCTGGATGCCGCCTGCCAGACGTCCGTCGAGCGAGTAGACAACGGCGTTGCCGTATTCTCCGTCAATGCTCAGGTTGCCACGGGTGCTCTTTATGTTCACCTCATTTCCAAGAGCTTCCTTGAGCCCGGAAAGTTGTTCGAGGTTGAATCTGTAGATGGATATATCGGTAGTGGGACCTTCATTCCAGCCGATTGTGAACACACCCCATTCTATGGGATCGCCATAATAGTCGTAAGCGCTGAGCTGCGTCAGCTTGAGGCGTATCGGACCTTCAAATTCCACCGATCCGGGAAGGAACTGTCGTGTTATGAAATCGAACATGTCGGGAATGGGGTCTTCGAGATACTGGTCGTAGTATTTCATCTGCATGTAGTTGGCGCGGTATGTCTCCTCATCGTTGGTGGGATAGATGTCGACCATCACGTCGTAGTATTTATTCTTTTCGGTGGAGACAGTAGCGTTATACTCTACGTCGACGATTTCATATTCGAAGCCGAGGTCGCTGCTTTCGGGTGCGGGGGTGCTGAATTCAAGCACTGCGGTGTTGGTGATTATGTTGCCTTCGAGGTCGAATCCCACGGCATAGAGCACCCAGTCGGAATCCCAGTACAGATCCTCGAGCTCGCCTTCTTCCACGAGATTGGCCACTGTGTCGTCAATGGTGCCGGTGGTTGTCTGCATGGGGATGAAGTCCTGCCAGGAGTATTGGCCTCCGTAAAGGTCGGCGAGGAATTTCCACCAGTCGATGACGAGTTTCTCCGCGATATAGTCCACGCCGCCCTTCATCTCCACGATTTCAGGCTTCGTGATGCCGAAATAATAGTGAATATTGTCATCCGAAGGAACAATGCGGATATGTGCGTTCATCGGGGTGATGTCGCTCACTTCAAGTTCGATCGAGCCCTGCATAGGAGTCTCCTCCACCACTGCGGTGAATTCCGCCATTGTGAGGCCGGTGGATGGGGTGTTGTCCTCGTTCAGGCCCATGGCTATCACATAATAGGAAGCTCCTTCCATACAACGCGAGTATGTGAAATCATGCGGACCGCTTGCCACGTCCTCGGCATCGAGATAATAGAGCATCTCGTCGGCGATGAAGCGCTTTTCGGCTGCCGATCCGGGTATGATGTTGAATTTGTCGACGAACTCTTTCGTGAAGAATTCCACCATATATCGGTCGGAATTGGAGGGTTCTACATGGGCCGTGGTGCTGAGGTAGAAGCCGGCTTTCTCCACCTGGCCCATTGTGATCTCGAAAGTGTTGTCAGAAGTGGCCGGGGCAAGTGTCTTGAACTCAGCGGTAGTGACGGGCACGGTCACGTTGGCTTCACGGTCCATGCCGAAAGCGTACACCACGTACTCTGTGTCGTACATCAGGGTTTCGTAGAAATAAGAGTTGATGGATTCGGTCATGGGATATTCCTGAAGCTCATAACCCATCATCTCCTGCCAGGGGGTGTTGTCGTAGGATGACGCCAGTCTCTTCCAGCGCTCGATGCAGTTCTCGATGATGTTTTCCGCACCGCCGATAGCGTCGAACGACTCTTTGTCCATGAAATTCCAATAGTAGGTGAGATCATCAGGATTGGTGACTATGGACACTGTGGCGTCCATGGCCGTGATGTCGCTCACTGCCAACGTGATGCTGGCATCGTCAGCGAAAGCGGTCAGACTTCCGGCTAACAGAACGGTGCAGGCTGCCGATTTAAGAAATTGAGTAAAATTTGACATAAGCAAAAAGAATTAGGTGATATTCTGTTATGTTTGAGTTACAAATTTATAATAAATGGCGGATGGATCTGTTATTGTATATGTTAAAATATATTAAATAGCTATGATCTATAATTTTATGGCTCACGTTTCAAATCATTCTGCTCTGGCTGGAGTTGGACGGCTTACGATGTCGAAGCCGGATTTGAGGATGAATTTAAGGGTCTGCTGCGACGTGGCCCGGTCGTAGTCCTTCTCGCTTTCGGGCAGTTGGTCGTAGGGAACGAGGCAAGGATGCTTTTTGAGGGTGTCATCGCGCACGGGGCCGTAAGTCCAGCCATCTCTGATGCGGTTCTGCGACCACACTTCATGCACATTCTTGGCCAGCTCCTCGATGAGAGGCAGCAGTTCGTTCGGGAGTTCAACGTCCCGGGTGTCGGCCGGGTTCGGTAGATATTCTTTCATCGCAATAATTATTTTCAGCCTGGGAGGCAACATTAAAAGAGAAAATTGCCGAACTGAAGGCCGTGGAGGCCCATTGGTTCGGATTGCGCAAATGTACAAAAAAGATATCAGCGGTACAACATTCTACAATGGAAAGATGAATTGAAAAGATTTCTCTTTTTTCTGAAAAAACTTGGCGGAGAGAGGGAAAATGGCTAATTTTGCGCTGTAGGCTGTCCGTGGCTTTACCTGGAGGAAGTACGGATGTCGCAAAACTTAAAAATATAGATGATTATGAAGAAAATCGTATTTCTTGCTGCTGCCTTCCTTCTGTCGGGTCAGGTCTATGCCCAGCAGACAACGGAGGCGCCAAGCTGGTATATCGGGCTTACCGAGGGATATAAGGCCACATTCCCGAGGTTCTCGGAAATCGACAAGGATTATTTTCCGAAGATGACCGGAACGGGCAGCGGCGCCTACGGTGTCTTCGTGCAGGGCGAGTTCGGTGCCGACAGGCAGCTCGCCATCCGCCCGGAGATACTGTTCACCCGTCGAGGCGGCGGAATCAAGCATATCGGCTCCAATGTCGTGGACTATGCCAAGGCCGGGATAGAGGACGTCACTTACAAGATACGCTCGGGATATCTGGATTTCCGTCTGCCGCTCATATATAATTTTGGCGACCCGACATACACCGTTCGGCCATACGTGTACATAGCCCCGGTGCTCGGATTCTCCACCGGCGGCAAGATACGTCTGCAGGAGGAGACTGCTGACCATGAGATCAGTGGCTACGAACTCGCCCTCAATGATGCGAATTACAGCTCTGCCTATTTCGCCGGCGCTGCGGCGGTGGGAGCACGGTATCATTTCGCGCTGGGATCGTCGGTGGCATTTGCCGGACTGGAACTTATGTACGAGCACGGATTCACCGACACTTACGGCTCAAAAGAGAAGAAAGGTGACGCGGTGAACATCAATCCTATGTTCCCGGCCAATGCTCTTGTGGAAGGCTCGCGCAAATACCGGGGGGTGGAGGTGAAGCTCACCCTGGGCATTCCCTTCAGTGTCTCTGCATCAAGGCCTCGTCCGGCGGTCACCGAGCCGGTGGTGGAAGAATATATCTACGAGGAGGTGATGGAGGAGTCCGACGAGCAACCCCCGTGCTACACCCTCAACGAGATTGTCGACATGATGGCCCGCGGACAGAGCGTTGAAGGCAAGACCATCTGCGCCATTGAGGATGACATCAATTTCGATTTTGCCAAGTCGGAGATAAAGCCGTCGTCGTACGGCTATCTCGACCGTCTGGCCGAGACTCTCATCCGCACCAACTCCAACATCGTGGTGAAGGGGCATACCGACAATGTCGGTCCGGAAGACGTGAATCTCAAACTGTCGAGGGAAAGGGCGGAGAATGTTACTGAGTATCTGAAGAAACGTGGCGTGCCTGCCTCACGTCTCTCCACCGAATTCTATGGCATGAGCCGTCCGATTGCCACCAACGACACCCCTGAAGGGCGTGCGAAAAACCGTCGTGTGGAATTTGAAATCCGTAATGATTGAACCGGCTTCAGCATTTCTTGATTATTTACTTTAAGATAACGATTTGATATGAAATATATTTCTATGATTGCTCTGGCAGCCTCGCTGCTCACTGTCACATCTTGTCTCGACAGCAATGACGAGACCATAGCCCTGACTTCGGGCAACCGCACCGATATCCCTTCCGACTCGTATGCCGACCCCAATCCCATAATCGTGGGTACGCCTACGGCGACCTTGCCTAATATCCAGTATTCGACCGTGGATGAAGACGGTACGGCGGTGTTCCGCATCGATATGACAGGAGTGCGCGACCGCAATACCCTTGAATGGCTGCGTCTCTACGGCACTGGCGACCGTCGGCAGAACGTATGGCTGGAGGTGGATGGCACTCCTAAGGGAATCAAGGTGTACAATACGGCCGATGAGGCCGAAGGACGGGATGTGCCGGTCGACCTGGTGTTCCTCGTCGACAATTCCGGTTCGATGAGCGAAGAGGCCGATGCCATAGCACGCGACATCTCCGACTGGGCCACCCGGCTCAATGCCGGACGGCTTGACATCAATTTCGGGTGTGTTGGCTATGATGGTGCGATTACAGGCGCGCTGAATGTCACTACATCCGACAATCTGTCGAAATATCTCAACCGCACCGGCTCCAGCGGTACTAACCGTACCGTGGGATTCGAAGGAAGTGGCTATGATGTCGACAGGTTTAAATCCAGCCGTTCGAGATACCGTACGGGAGGAGACAGCGATAACGAATGTGGCATGGCTGCATTGAGGTTCGCCACCGACCTGTTCTCATTCCGACAGGGGGCCAACCGTATCTTTGTGAATTTCACGGACGAACCCAACCAACCGTCAGGCAAGCAGCAGTTCTCGGTTGAGAGCCTGCTCACGGATTGGGACACTTCGATGGGCACGATACACACTGTGTTCAGCGGAGGCTACGACACCGCGCGCGAGCCTAATTATCTGATGTCGGAATATACGGGAGGAACAGTGCTCAATGTGGATTCATCATTCCAAGGAGTGACGCTTGATGATCTTCCTGTAACCGGTGCGATGCAGAATTCCTACATCATACGCCTCACCAATATCGGGCAGTACATCGACGGGCAGCCGCATAAGGTGCATATCACCGTTCTGTCGTCTGACAAGAGCGTGCAGGTGGAACGTGTTTACAACGTCATATTCACTAAATAATGCCTCTTCATTCGTCAGATGTCGGCGAGGGAGCGGCGGTCGTGACGGCTTTTCTGATAGAGGGATGGCGGCATTCCTGTCTCCTGCTTGAACTGGCGGGAGAGGAATGCAACGCTTGAATATCCCAGACGGTAGGCGATCTCTGCCATGGTCACATCGCCGTATGACAGCAGCTCCTTCACCTTCTCGATCTTCGCGGTGATGTAGAATTTCTCGATGGTGCGTCCTTCGAGTGCGGAGAAGATGCGGCTCACCGTCTTGTAGTCCTGTCCGGTGGCTTCGGCTATACAATGTGACAGTGTCTGCGGACATGGTTCGGGACTGTTGATGTGTCGCAGGATCTCATGCTTCACGAGTTCGACGGTGCGTCGGTTCTGTCCCTCGATCAGCTCGAAGCCTATCTCACGGAGAGTGTCACGGAGAACCTGGATCCGGGCTTTGTCTAGTTCATCCTCGGCAAGCACAGCATAGCCAAGGCCTGCCTCTTCCACTTTGAAACCAGATTGCGTCAAGGCGTTGCAGAGCGCCTCGACGCAATGGTTGCATACCATATTCCTTACATTGATTCTCATGGTGCAAAGTTACGGTTTTTTCACGGATATGCCGCGATGCATCGCGATGAATCCCGGGCAGCAAGGCTTTATGCGAGGGCTGCCTCGTAGCCGAGGGCCTCGATTTTGGCGATTACCACCTCGGGAGCCACATCGCCGGCCACTTCGGCGTAGGCTCTGTCGAGGTTGACGGTGACGGCTTCGACTCCGTCGAGCGATTCAAGGCCTTTCTGTACATTGGCCTGGCAGTGGGGGCACATCATGCCCTTTACGTTGTAGGTGCGTTTGTCCATTTCAGTTGATATTTCAGGTTGTTTTTTGATTTTTGTGCAATAGAAAGCGTAGGCGAGAAGTCCGACGAGCAGGGCTGAACAGCCGGTATCGAACCAGCCGAAACCATGTGCGTCGTGGCATGCGCCGCACATGGCGGCCGACGGCATGAACCAGCTTGCGGGGAGCAGATAGTCGATGAGCAGTCCGAATCCGATCGCCGTCACCACCACCGAGGCGATGTAGATGGCTGTCGCCTTTGTCCCCAGCGACTTGCGGAGCACCATCACGGATGCGAAATTGGCGGCCGGCCCCGCCATGAGCATCACGAACGCCACACCGGGAGTGAGTCCCTTGAGCATCAGCGAAAGGGCGATGGGAATCGAGCCTGTGGCACAGATGTACATGGGCACCGCCACCGCCACCATGACTATCATGGCCAGCAGGGGATATCGCGCCAGACCCACGAAGAAATCATCGGGCACGAATACGGTGATGAGCGCGGACACTATCAGTCCGATGACAAGCCATTTGCCCACATGCTGTATCATGTCGACGAACCCATATTTCAGGGCTGCCGCAAGTTTGCTGAAGAACGAGCGGTGCTCTTGGTCGTGTCCATGATCATGGCTGCCGTCGCAGCCGCAGGATTCCGTCGATTCGACGGTCATTGCCTCCGACGGAGCGAGGCGTCCTACCGTAACCCCTCCGAGCATCGAGCAAGTGAGCGCTGCCACCGGACGGACCACGGCCATAGCCGGACCCAGGAGCGACCATGTGGCGGCTATCGAATCGACGCCTGTCTGGGGCGTGGCGATGAGGAACGATGTGGCGGCGGCGTTGGAGGCTCCGGCACGGCGCAGCGACACGGCAGTCGGAAGCACTCCGCAGGAGCACAGGGGCAGGGGAATGCCGAGCAATGCGGATTTCAACACCGGCTTGAAACCGTTGCCGGCCAGATGCCGGGTCATCATTGATGGCTTGACGAACACATGGAGCAATCCGGCGATGAAGAATCCGAGCAATATGTAAGGCGACATCTCATTGAGGATGGCCAATAGCGAATAAAGGAAATGCATTGTCGTAAGATTTTTTATCGCTGCAAAGTTACGCCAATCCGCCCATCCGCGCATTACACTAAAATCAGAATCTCTTGCATTTTTGGGATTCTGAACCGTGGATCACCCGGAGACAAACTCCTTTCGGAACGCTTCAGGCAGCCTGAATTGTTCATTATTCATTTCCCGGGGGGTAGCTCAAGCACGTACACCATCGTGGGGTCGGATGCCACCGTGCGCTCCCCGTCGCCCTGATGGCATTCCTGCACGAAGATGTGGGCGATTCCCCTGGCGTTCCACAGGGAGGCGTCCAGAGTCGGCTCCCAGGCATCAACGCTGAAATCCGTAAGGTCGGTGACTGTCCAGGACTTGCGGCCTATCTCCGGAGTGAATGCCATTGACACCTTGCTGCCACGGTCGGCATCGCGGAAGAAGCAGTAGGCACGTGTGCCGTCGGTAAGTAGCCTCGGGCGGGATATGGGTATCATCTTGGTGCCTCCGCCGCTGAGACTGAACTCGCCTGTGCGATCTCCTATCTGGTCGGCATGCCAGCCGGAGCCATCGCGGTAGACCAGGCGATACTGTGACACCCGGCTGTCTTTATCGCGCCAGTAGGTGACTATGAAAGGGTTGCCGTGGCTGTCGGTCGACATCGAGGTCTGGTTGATCAGTTCCGAGCTCTGAGGCACGTGCCATGCGTATTCGGCATTGGAGGCGGTGATTGGCAGGGACTGTGGCGAGCCGTCGCTCTTCTGCCATGTAAGGCCGCCGTCGGTAGAGCGGGCGTAGCAAAGGTCGTGGTTGGTTTCCACCATCCATGTCTCGCGCCACACCCACGAGAGATGTATCACCCCGTTGGCATCGGTGCAGAGCTGCCAGTAGGCGTTGCGTTCGTTCTCGCCGTCGATAAGGTTGTCGTGCAGACGTATCCATTTGCCCGTTTTCGCATCGTAGCGGTTCATCACTAAGTTGCCGCGCCCTGAGGCACCGTCGCGGTACACGCCTATAAGGTCGCCACCGCCGAGGGGATAGAATTCAGGATACGTCACGTTGCCCTCATTCGTGCCCACCATCGGCTCCAGCGGTCCTAATTCAAGCGATCCAGGCGATACGCCCCTGCAATAATGCAGTGGTGAGCCATGGTGGTCGAAGGCCGCATGCAGCACACCATTGCCGTCCACCGCTATCGATATCACGTTGTGAGCATCGGCCACCTTGCCTTTGTACCGGCTGCGCTGTAGGGCCCAGTCATCGCTGCCAAGCTGCCTTTTCCCTAAGGTAAGCCAGCCCTCTGGGTCGTAGAAAGCAACGTATTGGGTGTCGCCATGGGTGAACAGTGAACTGTTGCGGAACACGGCATTGTTCACCGACGTGGAGCTGTAGCCCTCGGCCACCGGCACGAGCCGTGGACTGGTGGATGATGCCATGGACGCAGGCTTATGGGAGCCGCACGAAAGGCACAATGCAGAGGCAATAAAAGCCACAGCACATACACATAATTTCTTCACTACATACATATACTAATCCATGTTTTAAATGCAAAGGTAAGAAAATGTTTCCAATTCCATACAATTATAGCAGTATGGTGGGAATCTCAGAAAAATACATTATCTTTGCAAAATCAAACATATCCGTGAACCTCTGAGGTATGAAGATCAAGCTGAATCTAAATTTATGCCAATACTTTGCAAAGTGAGAGGGTATTTCGAACAATGAAAGACTATATTAAAAAATTATATATATCACTGGGTCAATTCAGGTTACTATACCTGTTGTCGGTTTTGGAACTGGCTATAATAGTCGGCTGGTCGGTCTATTCCGGAGAAGGAATGAACGTAGAGCATGACACGATGAGCTATTATTATTCATACGAACATGAGTTGACGATGGGTATGATAGGGAAGAGCCGCACTCCGTTGTTCCCCTTGATCATTGGTTTGGCAAAGGATATTTTCGGGATGACTGTGTCGGTTGCCATGGTATACATATTTCAAAGTATCGTATTCCTATTTTCCATAAATTGGTTAGGCACAACACTTTGTAATATAACAAGCCACAAAAAGATTGCATATTGGTTTACTTCCATATATGCCCTATACCCGGGAGTCTTGACCTATTGTGCTGTAATGATGACAGAATCGCTATCGATATCACTTGTCGCAGCGGCACTTTATTATGCCTCGGAAGCTTATTATCATGCTTCATACAAAAAGGCTGCGGTTTCGGGATTTGTCTGTATGTTACTATGGATGCAAAGGCCATCTCTTGTAATCGTTCCATTGCTCCTTGTTGTGATGTGGATGCTGCTCATAATGTTTGAACGGAAATCAAAATTGAAAATCGCTCTGTGGGGATTGGCTTCAACACTTATCTCTCTTGGCGGTCTGTGGATATACTCCATAGTATATAATAGTACATATAATAAATCAGGCATATCCGCGGTGCCGACATGGAATAATTACATGTTTATCCGTGAAGCCAAAATCATTGATACCGCCGCAATAAAATCTCCACAAATCAAAGAGGTGGTCGACTCATTTATAAGGGTAAATGGCGTCGACGGACCGGGCATGGTCTGGTGGAGTGAAGTCGAATATCTGTATACTCATTTCGAACTGTCTGATTTTGATGATTTTGTAACCTGCCAAATGAAAAATAATCCAAAGGGATTATCCCAATTATTGTATCACAACAGAATGGAGTATCTATTGGATGCGTATTGTGTTAATTATGGATATGGCATCCCTCCCGGAATCAATTCATTCATGCGGTTCTTACGGATTAATAACGGTACTGCATTCCTGATATTTCTTGCAGGATTGGTCATACTGATATATGGCGATGTGGAAAATCGTAGATTCAGATATTTTATATGGATGTTGTTCGTGTTGTTTGCTGCCGACTATCTCATGGTGTGGGTCGGCGCGCCCGGCGAATATACCCGGTTGCTGGCGCAGAACTACCCTGTGCTGATAGCTGTATCATGCTGGCTGCTGGATCAGCTGACAAAATATGCGTCATCAGGTAGAGACGAGCAATATTAAATCTTGAATTGATTGTCAACGATGGGAAAATATCAGACATATCCAATGAATGGCATGCGTGACCAGTCGGTCGATTTGGTAAAGATTCTTGCAATGATGCTGGTCGTATGTCTCCACACGGTCACCACAGTGAAAGGTCCGCATTATTCCTGGGTGGCCACTGTACTTTACAATATGGGAGTGATAGCTATTCCGCTTTTCTTCACGGTGAGTGGTTACCTTCTTGTGGGGCGCAGGGATGCTACTTATAAATACGCTTTTAAAAAGATACTTGCCATCATACGTTATGTCTTTATTATTGTTGGTCTTACGGGAATTTTATTTTATTCATTCTCATGGTGGGATCTGGAGATGGTATGGTTCAATTTTGCCGGTTCTTTCATTGGATGGGGATATTATTGGTTTTTCTGGTTCCTTGGTTCAATGATCCTGATCTATCTTCTGTATCCGTTGATCAACAAGCTTTTCAAAAATAAGTCAGCTTATCTGGTGGTGCTTGTCGCAACGATGATAATCCAGAATTGTTTCTTCATAGGCAATTTCACTGATAATGTGGAATTGAAAATAAGCCAGACTTTCCGTATGTGGAATTGGCTTTCATATTTCATGCTTGGTGGCTTGATTAAAGGAATCCATCTGGATAAAAAGTTATTGTTAGTGTCCACTGTTCTGTCGGCTGCTGCGACTTCCGTGACTATGCTATGGCTTTATCCGAAGCTATCTTCTTCATACTGTGAGTATTTTTATGGTTCACCGGCGGTTGTAACCTTCACTTTATGTATCTTCATGCTGATTACATCCTGCCATATCAAAAACAATGGCTTTATTCGTGTATGCTCGTCATTGTTTCTTCCGGTCTATACAATACATCCGATTGTGATCATCTACATCAAAGATTATTTCCATGGATACATTGATTGGCTAAGCACCTTAAGTTTCGGATATTTTGTCTACTGGATTTCTGTCTTGCTTCTCACGTGTCTTATCAGCTACCTGATCATGAAAATCCCATATATGAATCGCGTTTTCAGGCTATAAATTAACACTGAGTTTTTTCAGCAGGGATGGAGATTTGCCGGTAATCCGAACAATAGCGAAATAATTCTATTTTCGAGGACTGTATGCCATGGGCGCAGGCTTATGGGAGCCGCACGAAAGGCAAAATGCAGCCAGAAGCGAAATCGCTGTTATGAAAGTCAGTTTCATGGTTTTTGATGTACTTGGCTAAGAAAAAATTTCCGAACTTTAAAATTTTTAGCAAAATTATGAAAAAGATTTGATTATTCGTAAATTATACTTATATTTGCAGCCAGATTTCATAAAATTTATATAGGGTATAAAAAAGTCTTTTTATTTTTTTTCACTAATTGGGTAATTATGAAAAATACATGGGTAGCCGCCGGTCTTATTGCACTGGGTGCTTTTTCATTCTCCTCTTGCTCCCTTGAGCCATACGTGATCACCGCTGAGGAGCAGTACATGCGCGATTTTATCAAGAAATTCGGGCTTGTCGATGCCGAGCAGGACTGGAACATGGCCAAGAGCGAGGACATCAAGGTCAATGTCGGCGCAGGAATCAAACACCTGAAGCTTTATGCCAAGGTAGGGCAGAAATACTATCTCATCGCCGACTATTACGATGTGGAGGGTACCTTCGATATTCCCGTTGATGTCCCCGAAGGCACACGCGACATCCTCGCCATAGCTGACGGACGCCGTTACTACGGCACTGTGGGTACCACCCTCGACTGCACAGGCACCGGAAGCCGCGCAAGCGGCGACAGCTCGGACAATTTCCCGGAAAAGAGCGAGATTACATCCCTTGACGACTATCAGTATGAGGTCAATGGCAACAGACCATGGGCCGCCACAGAGCAAACATGGACTTTGACGAACACCATCTCGACTGAGACCACAATTAAAGGCTATACGGTGAAATCCGGTTATCTTACTAATGAAAGTGATCCCCGCGCTTTCGAGTATTTCAATGCCCAGCAGATCGCACCTATCACCTCGCACTATATATGGCGTGACTATTATTCACTTAATGGTAACACACTCCGTGTGAACCGACTCGTTACCAACGGAGGATTCGGCCTAATTCCAGAAGGTGGACTGAACCCTAAACCACAAGGAAATACCAACAATCCTGGTATCATAGAGAATTTTACCATTACAGCCAAGGATGGAAAATTTGCCATTTATCCCATGTATTGGAACACATCGCAAATACATGAACTTGGTATCTACCTATATGATGAGGGTGGCAACCAACTTAAGACAGATGACGGCAAAGTGGCATTGTTTCCGATATTTCTGGATAAAAGAAGCAAGAAAAGTGGGGATATTGCTGATGCCGACCTATGTGTATATGAAAAGGAATCCAATTTCAGTTATGAGAGACTTACTGTATATAAGGCCGGAGAGGGAGGCGCAGATGCCATTGCCTCGATTCCCAATATACTCCCAGGCTTGAACGCAGACGGGCTTCCTGACTGTATCACCAAAAAAGAAGATGGATCTTATGAGGTCGACGATCAGGAATTCAAACCATTTATGCTTGAGTATGTCAAGATGGTCAATAATCCGGCAAACCGGTCACATTTCCAAGATATCTTCGGAAATGTAAATTTGGATGATTACCGGCTCGTTAGGTTCGAGGCCGGTAATTGGAATCCGCTTACTTTCAGATTCACTTTTGAAAAAATATCAGCCTATCCGGAATATTCAGAGGTGGCAAGTTATTTGGCAGAGTATGGAGGGGGCTATGTTCCTGCCAAAACTGATGGTGATGGCGAATCTTTCTCTACAAGCAATCCTTTGCTGGTGAGGAACCGTGCATATTTCGTCTATCTTCCCGATGGCTACGACCGAAAATTCGGTATGTACATAAAATTCAATGATATCACCTATTCAAGCGCCAATAGCGAAAGAATTCTATATTCCGAATCAAAATACAATGATGGCAAGAGTTTTGCCTGCTCGTTCCTGCATCCTGAGTCAGGACGAACATTCTTCTCGTTTGAGGACTGGAAAGATAATGGCGATCAAGACCTCAACGACCTGGTGTTCCGTATCGCCGATATCGACGAGATTTCCAACGATACTGACAAAATCACCGAGATAAGTGATGACCCCATCTCGTGGATTTGGGCTGTGGAGGACTTGGGCTCGACGGATGACTTCGATTTCAATGATGTAGTCGTAAGAATTACGTCTGTAACTACCAATATTGTCAAGGAATCATCTTCCGGTGAAACTACAAATGTAGGTGGTCACAAGAAGGTGACCTTCACTCCGCTTGCCGCTGGGGGTACTTTGCCGACATATATCCATTGGGAAAAGAACGGCACGCAAGATTTCGTGCTCGCTCCGGGCGTTTATGTCGAGAGCGGAGCGAGCACCAACGGAGATACCGGAATCAAGCCACTTGAATCGCTGAATGGTGGTGCTGACGCTGTTGAGTATCACCAGTGGTTCGGCAACTATACCCATACCCAGATGATCAACACCGGTCAATACTCCGTCGATCAGTCCGAAATAAAGGAATGTGTGATATACGTCAATTCTCAGTTCTCTATCGGCGGCTTTGCAAACGCCAAGACTATAGACGGCAATGGGAAAGGCCTCTATATCTCGATCAACGGTCCTGCTAAAGGAGAGAATACCGAGAATGTTGACATACAGAAGGCTTCGGATGTAAATTATAATGTATCGGCTCCTGAAAAGGGTGCTCCGGCGCAGATGTTTATCATTCTGGACAATAACTGGGCATGGCCTACAGAACGTACGCACATCAACCTGGCATATCCACGCTTCAAGGATTGGGTGGCCGATAAGTCGCTCGACTGGACCACTACACGGGGCGAAGGACAGGTAGTGAACCGATAGGACTGCCTGAAAGCATCGGTGATGATGCACTTTTCGGCGCGGAATGATAGCGGATTGAGATAAAATTCGTAACTTTGCAGCATTGCAAAGCTACGAATTTTTTACTTGGTATCATGATACAGAATTTGCTATTCGACCTCGGCGGCGTGATAATGGACATCAAGAAGGACAATTGTGTGCAGGCCTTGCGGGAGCTTGGTTTCCATAATGCCGACGAATATCTCGGCGACTATTCGCAGAAGGGTCCTTTCGGACAACTCGAACAGGGGCTCATCTCGCCCGAGGAGTTCCGGGCCTTCATCCGTTCGCAGGTCGACACTCCGCTCACCGACGGGCAGATTGATGAGGCGTTCAACCGTTTCCTCATAGGTATCCCTGTCGAGAGGCTGCGTCAGCTTCAGATGCTGCGCCAGCGTTACGGCATCTACTTGCTGAGCAACACCAATCCCATAATGTGGCACGCGAAGATAGCCGAGGAGTTCGAGAAGGATGGACTGACAATCGAAGCTTATTTCGATGGCATCGTCACCTCCTTCGATGCGAAGATCCTGAAGCCCGACGTGAAGATTTTCGAATATGCCGCAGTTAACTGCCACATCAAGCCCGAAGAGACCCTTTTCCTTGACGACTCCCTGGCCAACCTCACCGGAGCTGAGAAAGCCGGTTTCCGTACTGCCCATGTGCCCGAAGGCAAGGAGTTCTATAGGGTGCTTTCTGACCTCAACCTTGTATGACCGCCGGTTGCCACATACCTCGTGCCGCGACAGTGGGAATGTTCGATGGCGTGCATCTCGGCCACCGACAGGTGATAGGGCAGTTATGCGCCGTCGCCGCTGAGCGCGGACTGCTTCCCGCCGTGTTCACCTTCGACCGCCATCCGCTGATCACCATCGATCCCGCCCGTGCACCTAAGATGCTCTCCACCGTTGAACAGAAGACGCAGCTTATTGTCGACTGCGGTGTCAGGGATGTGGTGGTACTGCGCTTCGATGAATCGCTGCGCAACCTCACTGCCGCTGAATTCATGTCCATGCTGCATACGCGTTACGGTGTGGAGCTGCTGCTTGTAGGTCACGACCACCGTTTCGGGAAGGATCGGACACAGTCGTTCGATGACTATTGCAGGATAGGGGAGTCGTGTGGTATCAAGGTAGTGCGTGCGGACGAACTGGTGATTCCCGGTTGCGGCGGTCCATTGTGCAGTAGCAGTATACGCAAGGCTCTCGCCGAAGGCGACATCCGTCTTGCCACCCGTCAGCTTGGCCATCCGTTCACCATCCACGGCAGGGTGGGGCACGGGCGCAATATCGGCCATACCATCGGTTTTCCGACTGCCAATCTTGTGCCGTTTCTTCCCGACCAGCAGCTTCCCTCCCCAGGCGTATATGCCGGAAGTGCATCGACACAGGACGGTGTCAACCACAAGGCGATGATTAACATAGGCACTAATCCCACCGTGAGCAGCGACACCACCCTGAAGATCGAGGCTCACCTCCTCGGCTTCTCCGGTGACCTCTACGGAAGCATCATGGGGCTGACCTTCGACAGACGCCTGCGCGACGAGCGGCGTTTTCCCTCCATCGAGGCCCTTATGGCACAGTTGAAGGCGGATGCCGAACAGGTTGTGAATAATGAATAACGAACAGTGAATAAAGCCGGAGCGGTTTGTCTCCGGGTAGTTCCAAATAATACAAATTATGAATGATGATTTTAAAATGAAGCTGCGAACCCCTCAGGTGTGGGGATTCTTCCTCTCCATCCTGGTGATGGCAGTGATTTCCATCCTTTATTTCTATCCCGATAATTTTGAGGGCAATTCGCTGATGCAAAGTGATATGCAGCAGGGAGAGGCAAATGGACACGAGGGTGTCCTCTACCATGATGCCACAGGCGAGAAAGCCCTGTGGACCAATTCGCTCTTCTCCGGAATGCCCACGTTCCAGATCTCGCCGTCGTATCCGTCGAATTCGCTGTTCGACTGGATCAACTCCCTATATGGCCTGTTCCTGCCCTCGCCGTCGAACCTGCTGTTCATGATGATGTTCGGTTTCCTCATCATGCTCTACTGCATGGGGCTGCGGTGGTACTACGCCCTGATCGGTGCCGTGGCCTGGGGATTCTCATCGTATTTCATGATCATCATCGGCGCCGGGCATATATGGAAATTTGTGGCTCTCTCCTACATACCGCCCACAATAGGCGGACTGGTGCTCTGCTACCGGCGCAGATATATCCTCGGTGGTGCGCTTGCGGCTCTCTTTGCCATGCTGCAGCTCAATGCCAACCATCCGCAGATGACCTACTATTTCGCCTTCGTGATGCTGGGTTTCGCAATCGTGTATCTGATCGGTGCCGTCAGGGAAAAGAAGGTGAAGCAATGGGTGATCTCCACCGCTGTGCTCGTCGGAGCCGGGATGCTTGCCGTGGGTGCCAATCTGCCGAGCCTGTACAATACCTACGAATATGCCAAAGAGACCAAACGCGCACAGTCGGAACTCACCCCCGTCGCCGATCCATCCGCTCAGGCTGCCCCCGCCGAACGCCCCACGGGCGGACTGCCCAAAGGTGAGATAGTGGGCTGGAGCTACGGCGGTTCGGAAATGTTCTCGCTCTTGGTGCCGAACATCAAGGGCGGCGCCAATGTCAAGCCTGAGAAAGGACAGCCTCAGTACCTCGCCCTCGACCGCCTCGATGCGGCGCAGGACGCGCCCTACCAGTCGCAGCAGTTGTTGCAATATTTCTCACAGTATTTCAACGATTCCGAGGGCACCAACGGGCCTGTCTATGTAGGTGCGTTGATATGCGCCCTCTTCCTGCTTGGCTGCCTGATCGTGCGCGGTCCCATGAAATGGTGCCTTGTGGTGCTCACTATCCTTTCGGCGCTTTTGGCATTGGGACGCAATTTCGAGAGCCTCACCGATTTCATGATCTACAATTTCCCGATGTACAACAAGTTCCGTGCCGTGGAGAGCATCCTGGTGATAGCCGAGTTCACCATGCCGCTCCTGGCTGTGCTCGCTTTAGTGCGGTTCTTCAAGGAACGCCCCGACGTGAAAATGCAGAAGGCTCTTTACATTTCGTTCGGCATCTGTGCCTTTATATGCCTTGTGGCGGCTATCATGCCTTCGGTGTTCGGCGACGCCATCACCTCGCAGGACCGCAGCCTCTTTGCGCAGATGCAGCAGCAGAATATCCCTACTTTTGAGATAGAGCAGACCGTGCGCGACTTACGCTACGGCATGGTGAGAGCCGATGCCTGGCGTTCGCTTCTTTTCATAGTCATAGGATTTGTCCCTATGTTCCTGTACGCAAAAGGTAAGGCAGGACGTGGCACCGGAATAGCCATAGTCGGGGCTGCCGTGCTTATCGACCTCCTGGTAGTGGACAAGCGATATGTGAGTCACGACAATTTCGCCGTGACCGACCTCTATGCCCAGACTTACTATGATCCTTTCGCCCCTGATGCAATCGACCAGGCAATCTTGGCCGATACCTCCGCGAACTACCGCGTGATGGACATTCCCGGTTTCGGCGATGCCCACCGCTCTTACCACCACAAGATGGTGGGCGGATATCATGCCGCCAAGCTAAACCGATATGAGGACCTCATCAACCGCCGCATGCAGCATGTGCGAGGCATAGGCTATATGCCCGAACTGCGGATCGACAGTATCGCTGAAAACTACACAGGCGAAGAACGTGCACTTGTCGACGAACTCCGGGCCGACTACCATGTGCTCGACATGCTCAATACTCGCTACATCATCACTGGTGATCAGAACGCTCCCGTACTGGTTAACACCAATGCCTTGGGAAACGCCTGGTTCGTAGATGAACTCTCTTATGTGGACAATGCCGACGCCGAAATGGCCGCCCTTGCCACGCTCGACCCGGCGCATCAGGCCGTGGCGGACAGGAAATTCCTCGACGCGCTTGGTCAAGATGTGGTTGCTCCACAGCCGGGGGACACCATACGTCTCATGTCGTACACCCCCAACCGCCTTACCTATCACGTCAGTTCCACCTCGGGTGGCATAGGAGTGTTCTCCGAGGTGTATTTCCCTTGGGGATGGAAGGCTGAGATCGACGGCAAGCCCGCGCCGCTCGGCAGAGTCAACTACGTGCTCCGTGCCTTGCGGATTCCTGCCGGACAGCATACGGTGACGATGACGTTCGACCCCGACTCGCTTCACACCACCGGGGCTGTGGCATACGCTTGTGTGTCGGTCATCTACCTGCTGCTCCTTCTGGCTATATTCGTCTCAGTCCTCCGCAAGAAGGATGTATCGACAGGAGCGCAGTAGAATATACTCAACATTCAAAATTACCTAAGGGTGGGATGGTTGGCAAGATACAGGCATAGCAAGGGCTTCGGCGTGCATTCGCCGTTCGCCTTCCGCTTCATCACCGAGGTGCTCGGCGAGCGTTGCCCGTACTATGACTTCGAGCGGCTGCCTTCGGCACATCAGCGTCTTGTCTACCGTATAGCCGCGCGTCTTTCCCCTGTCACCTTCGGTGTGGCAGGGGATACCGACGCCTCGCCCGTAGGCTTGGCATGCCCGCTCGCTGAGCAGCGCGATGGCGCTGTGGACCTCCTTGTGGCCGGACCCGGCGCATTGCCCGCTCTCCTAATCCCCACCATCGACGCCTGCGGTGTGGTGGTGATCGACGGCAGGTGCCGCCCGTTGGTGGAAGCCGCCAAGGCATACCTCGACACCAAGGACTGCGGCATGACGTTCGACAACGGCAAGGACTTCTGCGTCCTTGTGGCCTACGCCCACCTCCCGCGCCAGGATTTCTCCGTAATGCTTTAAGTAAGTGATATTGGATGCCCCGTTGCGCTTTTGTGCTCATATATTTCTATTTACAGAGGCACATAAGGTGTGGGAAACTAATTTGTAAATCATCCGGTTTTTTTATATCTTTGTAAAAAAAAGAGGATTATGAGTGCACTGAAGTATCCCGTGGGTATGCAGACCTTCTCGAAAATCATAGAGGAGGGCTATGCGTATGTCGATAAGACTGCCTATATAGCGACCTTGCTCAGTCAGGGTCAATTCATATTCCTGAGCCGCCCCCGACGCTTCGGCAAGAGTCTCCTGCTTTCTACACTTGAGGCTTACTTCGAAGGACGCCGCCACCTCTTCAAGGGCCTGGCTGCCGATGCCATGGATCTTGACTGGACACCAAGACCGGTATTTCACTTCGACTTCAATACAGGGAGATATGACCACCCGGAAGGATTGGTGAATCGTCTGAAGATGCATCTGTACAGACATGAGGAAAAATACGGCGTCACACCACAAATGGAGAACGATACTGCTTTACGCTTTGAAAACCTCATCAAGGGAATCCATGACAAGACCGGTCAAAGAGTAGTCATACTGGTGGACGAATATGACAAGCCCCTCCTCGAAATCGAAGACCATAAGGATCTGTATGAAAAGAACCAGAGGACACTCAAGAGTTTCTACAGCAACCTCAAAAGTATGGATCGATACATACAGTTCGCATTCATCACAGGAGTAGCCCGCTTCAATAATGTCAGTATCTTCAGCGACCTCAACAACCTTGATGATATCTCGATGGTGAATACGTACGCCGATATCTGCGGATGGAGTGAAGATGAACTGCTACATTATTTCCGTCAAGGAATTGAATACATGGCGGAAGAGCGAGAAGAGGATTTTGAAGAAACACTCCGCCAACTTCGCGACTTCTATGATGGATATCGCTTTACTCTCAAAGGCAGTCGGCTATACAACCCATTCAGTGTATTGAAGGCGTTGAACAATAAGGAGATTGACTATTATTGGTTTTCGACAGGCACCCCGACTTTCTTGGTGAAGCGCATTAAGGCTCGAGGAACCTTCCCGCCGGATATCAATGGAAAGAAATGTTCGAGAAAGGAATTGTCCTCGGTCGGACTAAACGACAACAATCCGTTGCCCCTGATGTTTCAGACAGGATATCTCACGATAGCTGACTATGATAAGATGACTCAGCTTTACGAGCTGAGATTCTCCAATCAGGAAGTTGAGACGGGATTTTATGACGATCTTCTAAGGAGTTATCTTCCCGACACCACAGATCCGGAAAGCCCATTCTACTTCACGCTGTTTAAAACCGATCTTACCGAAGGACGCCCAAAGGACTTCATGGAGCGTCTAAAAGTTATGCTTAAAGCACTCCCCTATGAAGACCATAACGAACCGACTTACCGGGCAGTCACATATCTCATCGCAGTCCTGTCGGGCAATCCTTCCATTGCAGAACACCACGGCTATCGTGGACGCTCAGACCTTGAGGTCTTCGCAGGAAAGAACATCTACATCTTCGAGTTCAAATATAATAAAAGTGTAGCCGAGGCGCTGGAGCAGATCAAAGACCGTGATTATGGGGGCCGCTACGCCATGGATCCGCGCCAGGTCTACCTGATAGGAGCCAATTTCATAGAAAACAAAGATGTCCGCAGCCTCGAATACGAGATCAAAACACTAAGACAAGTTTAGACAGAAGCATAGAAGCACGTATTATGGGACAGTAGCACTTTTTTGCGAAAGTTGAATTGTCCGTGTTTCAGCATTGAAGAAATGAAAAAGCTTATATTATACATACCCTTGATATTGTGGCAGATGCTTTCGGTGATGTTCGTCGGATGTGACCGTGGCGGCACAGCCAGGAACGCAATGGATAAAGCTGAACGACTTATGGAGTCGCGCCCTGATTCGGCATACATCATAATGACTTCAATTGATAGGGCTGATCTCCTGAACGCCCGGGAAAAGGCAAGATTCGCTCTGCTGATGACCCAGTCAATGGACAAAAACTATCTCGAACCGTCCGATGACTCCCTGATATCTATGGCAGTGGATTATTATCAGGAAACAGAAGACTTTAAGCAGCACGCCATGTCGAATTACTATCAGGGAAGGGTAAGATACCATCTTGACAACTATACAACGGCAATATTGAGTTTTTTCAAAGCGAGGGAAATAAGCGAGAGACATGATATCTTCTTTTGGGCCGGTATGGCATCCAGAGGTATCTCCGATATATATGACAACACATATAACCATAGTGAGGCCTTACGCTATGCTGCCGATGAATATGAGTATATGAAGAAAACTGGTACACAGCCATATCTAAATTTCGCATTGTGTGATCTGGGAAGATCATTATGCAACAATGGTATGATCGACCAATCTATCACAATCTGTAAGCAACTTTTGGATTCGGCCGATAAATACGACGATTCCTATCTTCGTTATAGTTCCATGTATAATTATGTATGGAATCTGATCAGAGCGCGTAGATATGATGAGGCATGTCCATACGCTGAAGAAATATGCAGAATGGAATTCGCGGATTCATCCGATTCTTTAGATCTATGCCATATAATGTTTGAGATGGGAGATGTCGAGCGGGCCACGCAACTGTTGAATCATGTATCTTCGACAGACTCGATGAAAAAAAGCCTGCTTGAATACAAGATTGCCAAAGGAGAACATGATTATAGAAAAGCTCTTGAAAGATCTGAATTCTTCCAGATAAAAGCAGATTCATTGTTGGAGGGCGCAATAAGCAACAATTTGACCTCTACCCTCACCGAGCATTTGAAGAGTGAGATACGCATGGAAGAGATGAATAACGATAGGATCCGCTTGCATAACCTTCTGGTAGTTTGTATTCTTATTGGTGTGATAGTAACAATCTGCATTATCTTCGTTCAGTATCGGAATAGGCAGCAACGGAAAATCTTGGAAAAAGTCCTTCTGGCGGAACAGTTTCAGGAGACATTTAACAAGAGCGAACGAGAGAAATCCCATGTACTGGATTTAATGAGATCGCTTTTGACCTCCAGATACGGGATGCTTGAGGAGCTCAGCTACATTGTGTACAGAAACCGGGACTCCAATACGGCTCGTACACAGATAGCGGATGCAGTAGAGAAAGTAATCGACGGTATGTCGATTGGAGGAGACAGGCTCAAAGTTCTTGAGCAGGAAGTGAATGCCTTATACGACAATATATATTATGATTTCATGGCAGATTGTCCTAATCTGAAAGAAGCCGATTACCGTCTTTTCTTGTTTTCTGTTGTAGGATTCTCAAGCGCGGTAATTGCATTATTTCTGAAAGAGGAGAAACTTGATGCTGTCTACAACCGTAAGAGAAAACTAAGGCAAAAGATCCGGCAGCTCAACGAAGAAAAAGTGGAACGATATCTGTCAGTTTTGTAATGTATTGATTGATAGATAGTTGCTCTTTGTGCTAATATATTTTTAATCCACTGCATATCAGATGATTATAATGCTGTACAAATCGTGTGTTTTGTGCTTTATTGTAATTATCTGATATTTTGTATTTTATAATTTATAAAATACAAAATATTTTGACTCCAAAATCGACACTGAATCTCGAGGTTATAGTAACTTTGCAACCGAGAAATCGAAACCTTGTGAAATAATCAGCATGCTTGTAGTGAACTAAAAAATATATTAAAAGATAACTAATATGAAACGAATTAGATTATGGATTGCCATGTTAACCCTTATTCTGGCATTCCCGTTAGTAGCTGAACAAAGTGAAAATGATCCATCTAAACTACGAGGAACGATTGTATTAAAACCAAAGATAAAAAATAAACGACCTAATGCGCCATCTCTCATATCTGTGGAATGTGAGTATGGGGATGGTTTCCTAAAATTCACATTACCGGAAAATGTAAATTTCCTGACATTTCGTTTGGATAATGTAAATAATGAAGAGGGGGAAATAGCAGGAATTGTTAGTGCCGATAATCCTGTGGCCAATATTCCATCTTTGAGCGGTGAATATTATATTGAATGTCAAGATGACGGGTATCGTACCTATGCCGGGGTCCTATGCTTTTGATTGACGGAGATAGAGGCCGGACATATGTATATCATGGGAAAACCTGTGATGTATGGTTCAGCGTTCTTCGCTACATTCTCGGCTTGACTTTTGTAACATCGGGATTCCTCAAGGTAATGAATCCCGATGCCACAGGGCAGCTGATAGTCCAATATATGGGTCTGCTTGGCATCGGATATTCTGGATTTCCTCTTCGGACGGTGGCAATATCATTCTGTGTTGGGGAGATCCTGATAGGAGTGATGGCATGTGTGGGAAAGGTGTTCCGCATGGTCTCGCCTCTATATGTGATGGTGATGCTTTTCTTCTTGATAGAGACGTATATTAATCTGACATCGCTATACGGGGGTATAGAATCATGCGGCTGTTTCGGCGAACTGATCCATCTTGGCCCCACGGAGACATTCATCAAGAATCTCCTTCTGCTCGCGATATCTGTTGCTCTTTGCATCCGGAATCTCCGGAGCCCTGCGGGAGGATAAAATTTAAGGACAATTAGTAGTGGTGCGATAAAAAGCTAACCACTATGATTAAAATATTAGTATTTA
>CAYZPI010000013.1:0-48034 GCA_964480085.1 uncultured Bacteroides sp.
AAAAATATTGGGGCTGTTCAGAACGAGGATTTTGCACTTCGTTGTTGAATCTTCACCCGGTATGGATACTGAAGATGTGGGAACATTTAAAAATCCTTTGGGAGGGCAGCAGATGTAATTACTACAAAATTAATTCCAGTGTATGAAAGAGACAAGTATTTCAAAAGAAAATCACCCAAAAAGAAAACTGGCCGCTTTGTGTGCGGCCAGCTTATTCGGATGTCAATGTTAAGAATTAATACATGGGGGTGAAGGGTTTCGATTTCACGAGCTTCGATGTTACATCACCCACATAATCCGTTGCCTTCTGGGTGTCGAGGTACATTACTGAGGCACCGGGACGGAGATCGCATTTCTTCAGGTCGATGTAATAAAGACCCATGTCAGTGACATTCTCAAAGTAATATGTCTTGTCGCGCAGGTTGGCGAAGCTTCTCCATTGTGTGGAACTCAGGTTCTTGTCCCCGAGATTATACTTGAAGGGTACAGAGACATTGTTAAGGATACTGCGGATGATGGCGAGCCCTTCGTTGAGGTCGTTGGTCTTGTCAACGTGATTGTCGAAGAACGAAGCACGTGCGAAGCGGTCGGGACTCTTCACTGAGCCGGGCAGGAAATTCTGTCCACCTACACCTTCCCAATATTTGTTGATAGCGAGCATCTGCTCGAATGGAGGATCATTTGTAAGTACAGGGTAATCGCCCTCGTAGATATCGAGCTTGCCATTCTGGAACTCAAGTATAGCTGTGGCTCCAGTGGCATCTGTCACGCCCCAGTGAAGGGTAGAGACTGTACCGCCATCGAATGTTGCTCCTACTATCTTGAAATCCTGATTCTTCACAGCATCCACCACTTCTGCTGTAGTGGCGTTGTTGTCGAGCAGCCAAGCCACGATCACCGCAAGCGACATTGCCGGTTTATCTTCCTGTGCCGGACTGTTGTAAACGGTTCCCCTGCAGAACAGACCGTTGATTACAAGTCCCTTTTCGTTCATTCCCTCGGTCACTCCGGCATTATATCCGGCGGCATAGACGGCTCCATATTTCGATGTCCAGGTGATCATGTCGCCTGAAGCGTTGCTCTGCTTTTTCATGCCTCGGGGGTACACAAATAGATTCGTCGGGATAGGTGTGCTCCAGTCGAGCGATCTGCCTACTATGCGCAGGGTCTCAGGTGTGGAGATGGAGTCGCCTGTATAAACCACGCGTGAACATGCATCGGCCTTCTGTACTGCCATCGCGCCCATAAGCATCATGAAGAAAATGATAAGTCGAGTTTTCATAATCGTAATAGTTGAGTGTTTGTTTCTTTAATTAACAATCGTCTTTAGATAATGTTCGATAATTTTATATTGACGGGGAGTAGAAATCCGACTTTTTTCACTAATTTTGTACCATATTTCTTAAATTATTAATCATCCATGAGAAAATCCTATTTTTTGCTCCCAGCCCTCCTTTTGGCTTCAATGAATGATTTATCAGCTAAATACACCACTTTTCCTGATGGCTCTGAAGTGCCGGAATGGTTCAATATGGCAGAGCGTGTCGATATTGACAAACTTGGCCCGAAATTCGTGCTCACCGAATACGGCGTGATTGCCGACAGCACAGTAGTGCAGACTGAGGCAATCCAGCGGGTGATCGACCTCGCGGCTGAAAAGGGCGGGGGAGTCATCGTTGTCCCGGAAGGCACTTTCCTTTCCGGATCCCTTTTCTTCAAGCCCGGCACACATCTCAATGTGGCGAAAGGTGGCAAACTAAAAGGTATCGACTCGATCACTCATTATGATATCATCAAGACCCGCCTCGAAGGGCAGACCATTGACTATTTCGCGGCTCTGGTGAATGCCGACAGCTGCGACGGTTTCACTATTTCAGGTCCGGGCACCATCGACGGTAACGGTATGCGATTCTACGATGAATTCTGGCTCAGGCGTAAGGTCAACCCCAAGTGCACCAACCTTGAGGCCCTGCGTCCACGCCTTGTGTATATTTCCAATTCAAAAGATATCACCGTCAGCGATGTGAATCTTATCTATTCAGGATTCTGGACCAACCATCTCTACAATTGCGAACGAGTGAAATATCTGGGATGCTACATCTACGCCCCTACCGATGGATATCCAAAAGGCCCCAGTACAGATGCCATCGACCTCGATGTATGTTCAGATGTGCTCATCAGCGACTGTTATATGAATGTCAACGACGATGCCGTTTGCCTCAAGGGCGGAAAGGGCACTTATGTAGACACCATCCCCGGCAACGGACCTGTGCAGAGGGTGATTGTTGAGAATTGCACGTTTGGCAAGACAAATGCCGGCATAACCTTTGGAAGTGAGGCATGGGACTGCAAGAATGTAATCATGAAGGACTGCAATTTCGATGGCACATCCCATGTGGTTTTGTTCAAGATGCGTCCTGACACTCCTCAGCAGTACCAAGATGTGCTCATCGACGGTGCAACAGGCCTTGCGAAGAATGGTGTGGAGGTGCAACGTTGGACCCAGTTCTTCAATAAGGTTGACCGTGATCCAATGCCACCGTCGTTCGTGAAGAATGTCACTGTAAGAAATGTCGACCTCGATTGCAACCGTGATTTCTACCGTGACAGCAACTCTGACTACTACACCCTTGAGAATTTCACTTTCGAGAATATTGATGCGCGCGACCCAGTGGGCAACCTCGACACAAAGAATATTCAGGGCGTCAATACAAAGAATGTAAAGGTGACCCTCGACACCGAACTCGGTGCCAATGGCAAGAGCAAGATTTATGATGCAAGCAACTGACCCTTTTTTCATTCTTTTTTATACTCAACTTTTGCTGCTTTGACGATTATTGCGTAATTTTGCAGACTGAAATCGAAAATTCACCGGCTGGACCTCGGTCTGCGTCGGTGGTTCTTACTTAATTTGTATTCATTTGTGATCAAGAAATGGAAGTCGTTAGAACAGTAGCGCAACTGCGCGGAGAGCTTGACAAAGCCCGTGAGCAGGGGAAGACAATCGGTCTGGTGCCTACGATGGGTGCCCTTCACGCCGGTCACCTTTCCCTGATTGAAAAGGCGAGAGCCGACAACGACATTGTGGTGGTGAGCGTATTCGTCAACCCCACACAATTCAATAATCCGGAGGATCTCCGCACATATCCCCGCACTGAGGAGGCCGACTGCGACAAACTCGAGAAGGCCGGTGTGGATTTCGCCCTGATTCCTTCTGTCGAGGAGATGTATCCCGAGCCCGATAACAGGGTCTTCGATCTTGGTCCGGTGGCAGAGGTGATGGAGGGAGCTATGCGTCCCGGTCATTTCAATGGCGTGGCTCAGATAGTGAGCAAGCTTTTTGCCATCGTCAGTCCCGACAGGGCATATTTCGGTGAGAAAGATTTCCAGCAGATTGCTGTGATTCGCCGTATGGCTGAGCTTGAAGGATTTGATATCGATATTATCGATTGTCCTATCAAGCGTGAGGCTGACGGGCTTGCAATGAGTAGCCGTAACGTGCGCCTGTCCCCTGAACAGCGTGAGATTGCCCCTGCCATTCACCGCACTCTCCTTTCATCGCTGGATTGGGCAAAGGATCATTCTGTAGCTGATACGATAAGATATGTGGTGGATGAGATCAATTCTTTCCCTCACATGGAAGTGGAATATTACCAGATTGTCGATGGAAAGTCAATGCAGCCTGTCTCCGACTGGGCTGAGACCGAGATGCCCGTGGGGTGTGTCACCGTGTATTGCGGTGATGTTCGTCTGATCGACAACATCAAATATGCCTGATGATGAATATTGAAATCTTGAAATCAAAGATCCACAGAGTCACCGTCACCGAGGCCCGACTCGACTACATTGGCAGTATCACAATCGATGAGGATCTTATGGACGCCGCCGGCATTATACGGGGCGAGAGAGTGTACATCGTCAACAACCACAACGGCCAGCGATTTGACACTTATGTGATTCCGGGCGAAAGGGGTTCCGGGGTGATATGTCTCAACGGCGCTGCCGCCAGGCTCGTTCAGGTGGGCGACATCGTCATTATCATGAGCTATGCATCCATGCCTCTGGAGGAAGCCCGGGTGTTCAAGCCGATGGTGGTGTTCCCTGATACTGCTACAAACCGACTTATTGATAATACGTAATCCATTTATATACGATGTTTGATAATCTTAGCGAACGCCTTGAACGCAGCTTTAAGATCCTTAAAGGTCAAGGCAAAATCACTGAAATAAATGTAGCCGAGACTCTTAAGGACGTGCGCCGCGCACTTGTGGAGGCTGATGTCAACTATAAGGTGGCAAAGACTTTCGTCGATAGCGTCAAGCAGAAAGCTCTTGGTCAGAATGTGCTTACCGCTATCAAGCCAAGCGATCTTATGGTGAAGATTGTCCATGATGAGCTAACGGCTCTCATGGGTAGCGAGTCCGCACCGCTGGTCCTGAAGGGTAAACCTTCGATTATCCTCATGTCAGGACTGCAAGGCTCCGGTAAGACCACTTTCTCCGGTAAGCTTGCCAAAATGCTCAAAAGCAAGGGTATGCGTCCATTGCTTGTGGCTTGCGACGTATATCGCCCTGCTGCTATCGACCAGCTCAAGACATTGGCTGCTTCTATCGAGGTGCCTGTCTACACGGAGGATGGCAATAGGAATCCTGTTGAGATAGCACGGAATGCCGTTAAGTTCGCTAAGGAGAATCACAATGACCTCGTGATTGTCGATACTGCCGGTCGTCTGGCTGTCGATGAGCAGATGATGGATGAGATCGAGTCGATAAAGAACGCTATCTCTCCGGATGAAACTCTTTTCGTCGTCGACTCAATGACGGGTCAGGATGCAGTGAATACAGCAAAGGCGTTCAACGACCGTCTGGATTTCAATGGCGTGATCCTCACTAAGCTCGACGGTGACACACGTGGTGGTGCCGCTTTGTCGATCCGCACAGTGGTGACAAAGCCTATCAAGTTCATCGGCACGAGCGAGACTCTCGACGGTATAGATGTCTTCCACCCGAGCCGTATGGCCGACCGTATTCTCGGAATGGGCGACGTCGTTTCACTTGTGGAGCGCGCCCAGCAACAGTTCGACGAGAAAGAGGCTCAGAAGCTTGCTGAGAAACTGAGAAAGAATCAGTTCACTTTCGACGATTTCTACAAGCAGATCCAGCAGATCAAGAAGATGGGTAATATCAAGGATCTCGCTTCCATGATTCCTGGCGTGGGTAAGGCCATTAAGGATATCGATATCGACAACAATGCTTTCAAGGGTGTGGAGGCAATCATCAATTCCATGACTCCCTACGAGCGTCAGAATCCTCAGGTGATAAATCAGTCACGTCGACAGCGTCTTGCCAAAGGCTCGGGTACGAGCATCCAAGATGTGAACCGCCTGATAAAGCAGTTCGAGCAAATGCGTCAGATGATGAAGTCGGTTTCATCGGTGAAGAATCCTATGAAGATGATGGGGCAGATCAACCAGATGAAGAAAATGCAAGGTAAAAGAAAATGACAATACTTGATGGAAAAAAGACTTCCGCCGACATAAAGGCGGAAATAGCACAAGAGGTGAAATCGATGACTGAGCGTGGGCTCAGACGCCCTCACCTTGCTGCTATTCTCGTAGGTCATGACGGTGGCAGCGAGACATACGTGGCTAACAAAGTTAAGGCTTGTGAAGAATGTGGTTTCCAGTCTTCACTCATACGCTATGAGGACGATGTCACCGAGGAAGAGCTCCTCTCCAAGATTGCTGAACTCAATGCCGATCCCGGTGTCGACGGTTTTATCGTGCAGCTTCCCCTGCCGAAGCACATCTCTGAGCAGAAAATTATCGAGGCTATAGATTTCCGCAAGGATGTCGATGGTTTCCATCCGGTCAATGTAGGCCGTATGGCTATAGGGCTGCCTTGCTTTGTGTCGGCTACTCCCGCCGGTATCCTCGACTTGCTTGAGAGGTATGGTGTTGAGACCAAAGGCAAGAAATGTGTGATCCTCGGCCGCAGCAACATTGTGGGGCGGCCGATGGCTGAGCTGATGATGCAGAAACGCTATCCTGGCAACTGCACTGTCACCGTATGCCACAGTGCTACTCCGGATATCCCTTCAGTCACACGCGAGGCTGATATAATCATCGCTGCAATGGGTGCACCGGGATTTGTAACGGCAGATATGGTTAAGGATGGGGCTGTTATCGTTGATGTAGGTACCACCCGTGTTCCTGACGCTTCGCGAAAGAGCGGATTCCGTCTTCGCGGTGATGTGGATTTCGACAATGTCGCTCCTAAATGCAGCTTCATCACTCCTGTGCCCGGTGGTGTAGGTCCTATGACTATCGTCTCGTTGATGAAGAACACATTGGCTGCAGCTCAGCATAAATATTATTGACCCTTTATGGAAGAACTCGGAATTGCCCTTATCACGGCTCTTAATTCTGTGCTGTTCGCACCTGCGGAAGCTACTCTGCTTTTCGCAGGTGATGCGATGATGCATCAGTTGCAGATTGATGTTGCCAGGCAATCCGATGGCTCGTATTCATTCGATGGTTATTTTGATGACATTGCTCCCTTGATCAAGGAGGCTGACTATGCCGTCGTTAATCTTGAGACACCGGCGGCTCTCGGCCACTTTTCCGGCTATCCGATGTTCAATTCCCCCGATGCGTATATCGATGAGTTGAAGAAGGCTGGTTTCGACATGATGCTCACCGCCAACAACCACACTCTCGATCGACGTGACCATGGACTTATCCGTACCGTCGATTTGCTTGATGCGAAGGAACTTGACCATATCGGAACCTACCGTAATGATGCTGCACGGGATTCCATCATGCCTTTTATCAAGGATATCAACGGTTTCCAAATCGGTTTTCTCAACTACACCTATGGTACTAACGGTATTGATGTTCAAGGGAATGTGGTGGTGGATTATATCGACCGCGAAAAAATCGACCGCGACATACGTCAGGCCCGTAATCAAGGGGCTGAGCTGATTTGTGTTGCTGTCCATTGGGGACAGGAGTATAAGTTGTTGCCAAATTCCCATCAGAAATCGCTTGCAGATTTTCTCTTTGAGCAAGGTGTCGATATGGTAATCGGCGGCCATCCTCATGTGATACAGCCTATGGAGATGCGATGTTCCTCCGGTGGTGACAATCGCTTCCTTGTCTATTCCCTGGGCAATTTCATATCCAATATGAAGACTAAGGACACCCGTGGTGGCGCAATAGCCCGCGTGCATCTCACTCGTGATGATTTCGGGAAGGCCATAATTTCTTCAGCTGACTACGACCTGGTTTTCACTGTGCCGGGTGAGAAGGGTGGTGACAATTTTCGCCTTGTATACGCCGATAGTTGCGACGACCGTCGTTGGATAAGCCATGCCCGTGCTTTCTCCAGCTCTGCCAAAAATATCTTCGACAATCACAATATTAATGTTAACCAGCGTCAGCCGCGCTGATTGAATGTAATTATATGTTGACTTATAACACTCAGCTTAAGAAACTGATACTCCCTGAATATGGGCGTAACATACAGCGTATGATCGATTATTGTCTGACTATTGACGATTTCGACAAGCGCACCGATTGCGCGCACACTATTGTGGATTCGATGTTCACCCTGTTTCCTCCAGTAGGCGACCATGAGGAATATCGCCGTAAGCTGTGGGACCATCTCGCCATTATGAGTGATTTCTCCCTCGATATTGATTGGCCTGTGGAGGTGATCCAGCGTGAATCGCTTCAGACTCCACCGGATCCTGTGCTTCTGCCAGCTTTCAATATCTCTCGACGCCAGTACGGCAAGAATCTTGAGCTGATGATCAACCGTGTCACTGAATATCCTGAAGGCGAGGAACGTGATGTGCTTTCCATTTTGCTGGCCAACCAGATGAAGAAGATGATGGTGTCGGTGGACAACGATATTGTCGAGGATGAGAAGATTTTCAAGGATCTGCTTGATATGTCGCATGGTGTGATAAATCTTTTCGATAAGGATATTCATCTTCATGAGTTCAAGGCTCTTCCCGGTCCATCGAAAAAGAAGAAAAAGAAATGATTGAGCGGGGTGATCTTGCCCTTGTTGGCAAAGTGAATAAGACGCATGGAATCGACGGCGAACTATCTGTGTCACTGTTTGATGCCGCTGTGGCTGACATCATTGAGCCGGATGATTGCTTGCTCTTTGATATAGATGGGATTTTTGTACCTTTCTTTGTAGGCAGCGTGCGTCCCCGTGGCAGCGAATCCTTGCTCCTGACCCTTGAAGGCGAATCTTCGCGTGAAGCTGTGGCATCTTTCGTAGGCAAGGATGTATACATGAAGCGGGAGAGGGTGGAAGAGCTTGCCGACGATGAGGATTCAGGAGAAGGCATGTATGCCGGAAGCCTGATCGGTTTCAAGGCTATGACAGTGGATGGAGACGAGATAGGTGTGATTGATGATATCGACGATTCTTCTGATAATCAGCTGTTCATTATCACAAGGAATGATTCCGAAAAGCCTCTGCTCGTTCCCATTGCCGATGATTTTATCATCGAGATTGGTGATGATGTGATAGTTTTTGATCTCCCTGATGGTCTTTTGGATCTCTGATAGTTGATTTGGTTATGGAATTTGAGATAGAAGATATTATTAGTTACATTCGCAGTCATGTTTCCTCTGATGTCAGCGGGCGTTTTCTTGACGATGATCTTGTCGATATTGTCGACGCTATGATCGACTATGATTTCGAGCATGGACTTCTCGACCTAAGTGCTGATGTTGATGATGATTTTCCGGTAGATATGGCTCGTATCGTCAGCTACTTGGGCAAGAGGTTCAACAAGAATGGTGTCATCCGTTTCTCCCATGATGATTTGTCGGATATTGTGAAGGCGGAGCTGGAGTATGAAGATAAGATGTTTGAATGACTCCTTTGATATTATGTGATTATGAAGAGATTCCTGACTTTTTTTCTTGTTATGATCTGTGCTTTGGCCGTCGTTGCAAAGGAAGAGGATATCAATCCCTCCGAACTCGATTTCGAAAGCAATCTCGCTCTTCCTTTAGTGCCTGAGAAGGCTTCTGCTGCAGTAGCTTCTCACATGAAGCTGATCGCACAGGCTTTGAAAAAACGCAATCTCGACACCGACCTGTATCGTAATGGAGAAATTGTCCAGATAATCATTCCCTGTTCGGATCTTTTCGCTCCAAACGACACTGCGCTTAAGGATAAAGGTAAAAAACTTCTGGAACCTATATCCCAGATTCTCAATAGTCCTACTATGTACAAGGTTATCGTAGCTGTTTATGCTGATGATACGGGCGATGATGTGTATTGCGACAATCTGACGGATACACGGGCCAACGCTATCGACGATTTCCTTACATCTATCGCTGATGTTTCCGAAGTGAACACAGTGCCTTATGGAATGGGACGCAGCAGCTCCCGTGCTCCTAATAATTCGATCACTAACCGCAGCTACAATCGCCGCGTCGAAATTTTCATCGTGCCTGAATGGAACATGATCAAGGACGCTCGCGCCGGCAAGCTCTGACCTTTGGACTGCCCTCACTCATCCTTGGCTTCCTCGATGATCTTGCGTAATATTGATGCGCATAGTTGAGGCTCGTAGCCGCGCGACGCCGCGAATCTGAACAGGCGGCTTCTCCCCTCGTATGTTTCCGCAAGTTGACCGTCGGAGGCTATCTTGGCCCTGAGAAGTTTCTCCAATGCGGCCGTGTACAGCTCATTGTCAATTTCTCCGAGAGCTTCCTTGATGATTTCCGAAGGCACCTTCTTCATCATCAATCCATGATATATCTTGCGTTTTCCCCAGCGGGCAAATTTCACCTTGTCGGTTGTGTATGCCCTTGCGAAACGATTGTCATCGACGAATCGGTGTGCTTTCAGCACGGTCATGATTTTCTGTGCATCCGTTCCTCCTACTCCCCACCGGCGCAGTCGTTCGTATAGTTCGCCTGTTGAATGTTCAGCTCGCACACACAAGGCTTCGAGTTTCGCTTGTGCTTCCTGAGACGTGATTGGTTTCTTTACTTTCATCGGCGCCGTGCTTTAGCGAATCTTTTGATTCCGTTGTAATCGGTCAGAATCTCTGCATCGGTGAAACCTGCTCCTTCAAGGGCCTCTTTTATTTTCTGATCGCACAGAGGGTTGATCTCCAGATACAGCTTTCCACCGTCTTTCAGATTCGTTGCTGAATATTCTATAATCTTGTGATAGATGTCCACGCTGTGCCTGTCGTCAACGAATAGGGCTATCTCAGGCTCGTGGTCTTTCACCCGTGGATCCACACTGTCCCTTTCGCTCTCAAGCACGTATGGAGGATTGCTCACTATGATATCGAATGATTTGTCAGCAAGGTCTGATTCCGCTATTTTATTGACATCAATGTGTTTGAAATCCACTCTGGCATTTAGGTACTTGGCATTGGTCTCAGCGGTGTTGATGGCTTGCATGGATATGTCGATTGCCGTCACCTCTGAATATGGGAGATCAAGAGCGAGAGTCACGGCTATACACCCGGATCCGGTGCCGATGTCAAGTACTGACAGGTCGCTGTATCTGTTGTTTTCGTCCACTATCATATCCACCAACTGCGATGTCTCAGGACGTGGGATCAGCACCGACGGATTCACTATGAATTTCCTCCCTTGCCACCACATTCTTCCGAGCACGTATTGCAATGGTTCCCCGTTTGCCACTCTGTCTGTTATCTTGTTCAGGCGGTTTATGGTCTCAGGTAGTAGTTCACGGTTGGAATGAATAACCAGTTCCACGGGCGAATATCCTTTGATTTCTTCAAGAATCATCTTGGCCATGGCTTCTGCCTCGCTGGAGCCTACGAAGGGAGTGAGTCGGCTGCGGATTTCATTCTTGATCTCATGGAGTGTCATGGGTCAGATTCTTTTTTTCGGTGTTGTGGCTTGGAATGCTTTGAGGTAGTCAGGAGTAGAGTAGGCGAGATCTAAGAATTTTTTATTAGAATAGGCGAGATCCGACAGTGCCATCATATCCACTGCCAACGGTTTTACACCGGATACAAATCTGCAGTTAGGGCGCCTGAAGAGTTCTATTGCTTTGTCGCTTCCATTGCCGAAGAACACAACATCATTCCCGGTTGCGATCAGATCGGCATAGGAGTTTTCGTCAAGAATGAGAGGCTGGGGTGGGAGAAGCTCGTTCAGTGTCAGATTATATGCAGCCGTGAACACTTCCATCCTCCGGGCATCAATCATGGGGATGAAAATTGTGGAGTCTGAGATATCTAAGCCGGAGAACATCACCGAAACGGTGAGAAGCTTAAGAGTGCTCACACCTATCAATGGTATGCCGAGGGAGTAAGCAAGTCCCTTGGCCTCGCTAAGACCGATACGAAGCCCGGTATAGCTACCGGGGCCGGTCGACACTGCCACTGCCTCAAGTTTCACGCCTTTTTCCTTCAGATAGTCGAGGCAGTCCTTTATGAATCCGGAGAGCAGGGATGCATGATTGCATCCTTGGTAATCCTCGATGTGCTTGAGCACCATGCCGTCGAACGTCAAAGCCACTGAACACACATCCGTGGATGTGTCAATATTCAATATCACAGCCATATTTCTTCTTTCTATATTTCTGTTCGGGTTTAATCTTTGCAGATTTTTTGCAAAGTTACCGATTTTTCCTCTATTTTAATATTTTTTGTAAATTTATTTGTGGATGATACCAGCAATTGTTGTCGAAAAATTACTAACTTTGCAAATTATTATGCTGATACGATAATTGAATATGCGCAAAAACCTTTTATATCTGCTTTTAATCCTTATCCTCACCAGCTGTGGCGAGTACCAGAAGGCTCTTAAAAGTCAGGATTACAACTATAAATTTGAATACGCAAAAAAAGCTTTTGAGGAAGGCAGATTCGTGCAGGCTTCCACCCTGCTGTCAGAATGTGTCAACATTTTCAAGGCCTCGGAAAAAGCTGAGGAAACGCTATACCTCTTGGCTCTCAGCAACTATGAGAATAAGGACTATATCACGTCCGGCGGTTATTTCAAGAGTTATTTTACAAGGTATCCGAAAGGCAAATATGCCGAAATGGCGCGCTTCTACTGCGGATATGGTTACTATCTCGAATCACCCGACCCGCAGCTCGACCAGACAGACACCTATCAGGCGATTCAGGAACTCCAGTCGTTCCTTGACTATTTCCCCAAAAGCGACATGGTGCCCGTGGCACAGCAGGCTATCTTTGAACTTCAGGACAAGCTTGTGTTAAAGCAGCTGCAGAATGCCCAGCTATATTACAACCTCGGTACTTACCGTGGCAACAACTATGAAAGCGCGGTAATCGTGGCTCGCAATGCTGTAAAGGACTATCCTTATTCTAAATATAAAGAGGATCTGGAAATGCTCATTCTTAAGGCTCGTTTCCAGGAGGCAAACCTCAGTATCAACGAACGCAAGGCTGACCGATTCCGTGAGGTCATTGATGAATACTATAGTTTTGTCAACAATTTCCCCGACAGCAAGAACCGTGACGAAGCCGACAATATCTTAAAGATCGCACAAAAATACGTTAAAGACTAATATTTTACCGTTAGCTATGGATTATAAGAAAATTAATGCTCCTCTCAACACCGTCACCCGCGACATGATTGAGATTTCGCAGGACACAGGGAATGTCTACGAGACTGTATGCATTATTGCCAAAAGAGCCAACCAGATTTCGATGGAAATGAAGCACGACCTTGAGAAGAAACTCCAGGAATACGCTTCTCTCAACGACAATATGGAGGAGGTGTCAGAGAACCGTGAGCAGATTGAGATTTCCCGCTATTTCGAGAAACTCCCGAAGCCTACTCTCATTGCTGCCCAGGAATACACGGAGCATCGTATCCATTTCCGTAATCCGGCCAAGGATCGTCCCAACCTCGATTGACCGCCGGACTACCACACATCAAAAAAGAGGATCCCAGAATGGGGTCCTCTTTTATATTAACATCAGCCGGAAAACGGTTCCGGCTGATGGGGAGCGCGGCTTACAGGAGATCCACTGCCTCCACTCCGGCGATTTTGTAATCGTTGTCGCGTATGAAATTGAGGATATTCCTGCGGATATCGCCATCGTTGATATCTGCCTCAATGCGTTTCAGGGCATTGTACACTGATGTCTGAGTCTGGTAGATGTGGCGGTAGGCTCTGGCCGCATCCTCTATCTCCTCGTCTGAGAAACCTTTCTTCCGCATCACAAGAGCGTTCACGCCATAGTATTTCGCAGGATTGTGCGCCATAATCAAATATGGCGGCACATGCGAGCCTATGCGTGTGCCGCCCTTGATAAGCGCCCATTGGCCAACGCGGCATTTCTCATGCACGATCACCTTCGACGACAGAATCGTGCATTGTTCTATGATCGCGTTTCCCGCTATCGACACTCCATTTCCGAGCACACACCTGCCCACGATATGTGTGTCATGCCCAATGTGTGATTGTGCCATAATCACACAGCCGTCGCCTATGCGTGTGCCTCCTTTGGTCGATATGCCACGGTTGATGATCACCTGCTCGCGAATGATATTGTCATCACCTATATAACAATAGGTGGCGTCGCCAGCCCATCTGAAATCCTGAGGGTCGGCACCTATTATCGCTCCCTGGTACACCTTGTTGTTGCATCCCATTCTTGTGCCATGGATAATGCTCGCATAGGGCATTATTTCACAGTTGTCGCCGATCTCCACATTTGCATCGATGTAGGCAAAAGGATGTATCGTCACATTGTTACCGATCTTCGCACTCGGATCGACATGGGCTAATTCACTGATCATGATATTCGATTTTTTCTATGTTATCTGCCTCCTCCCATGGCCTGGTAGAGGCTTATTATGGTTTGGGTTCTCGTAAGATCATTCGATAGCTCCGACATTTGGGCACTCAGAAGGCTTTGCATGGCTGTTATCACTTCCAGATAGGTGCCGTTGCTGTACTGAAGCAGGTCGTTGGTATACTCCACCGATTTCTTCAGGTTGTCAACCTGCTGCGTGAGATATTTCGCTTTTGTATCGGCTTTCGTGTACACCACCATCAGATCTTCAATTTCCTTGCATGCCGACAACAGTGTGTTCTCGAATGTGTTCAGGGCTTGCTCCTGTTGTTTTTTTGCAGCTTCAAGTCTTGCCGTGTTCTGGCCGCGTGAAAATATCGGTGCGGCGATTGATCCGGCAAGTTGCGCCATCCAGTCCCCCGGATTCTTCAGCATGCCTCCCAGCAGGTTGGTGAACCCTCCCTGTGCTGTGATGTTGATGGCAGGGAAGAAGGCAGCCTTGGCAATATTGGTAGTATAGAAGGCTATCTCCATACCGCGTTCTGCAGCTGCCACATCCGGACGGCATACAAGCACCGACATCGGAGTCTGTCCTGTCACTATTGCAGGAGCCTTGAGGGTTGCGTCCGCCGGTATATCCCATTCGCCAGGTTTTTCGTTGAGGAGCAGCGACAACGAGCTGTTGAGCTTCTGAAGGCTAACCTCAAGGTCGGTGATGCCGGCCTGGATGGCGTAATAGTTGGCTTTCGACTGCACTACGGCTGCTTCGGTAGTGCGGCCGGCCTCTTTCATATTCTCCATTATCTCCACTGTCTCTCCCCATAGCTTGGAGGTAGTGCGGTAGAGTTCCAGCTGTTTCTTCACAGAGGCTATCGAGTAGTAGCAGTTGGCCACTCCGGAAATTATCTGTGATCTTACAGCCTGGGCGTAGGCTTGGGTCTGGTGGAGGGTAGCCTCCGCGGAACGCTTGCTGTTGGTCAGTTTGCCGAACACATCAGCTTCCCAGCTTACCTGCGCTGGAATGGTGTACGACCACGACATCTTCGATCCGGCGTAGGATGCTCCTGCACCATTTGGCGATATGGCGAGCGATGGGAAGAACGCCAGCTTCGCTCCTTTTAACTGCGCGTTGGCTATGTCGACATTCAGTCGCGCATTGTTCAGCGACGTATTGTTGGCAAGGGCACGGTTGATCAGGTCATTGAGCATCGGATCGGTGAACACATTCTCCCAAATCAGATTGCCCAGTGCCTCCGGGTTCTGGCTGCTGTCGCGGGCGGCTTTGTACTCTGCCGTCAGCATGGTAGAGTCAGGGGTGGTGTAGGTCTTGTACACACCGCAGCTGTCCAGGCTCAGAAGAGCCGGGACTGCTACAGCGGTTATGATTATTTTTCTATATAGTCTCATTTGTATTGGTCGATAAATTATTGTTATCTTGCGTACTGCTCTATCTCGTTGCGGATATTTCCGCCTTCTTCTTCATCGTTCCATTTCAATGGTACGATCTTCTCCTGTATCGTTTGGAATACCACGAAAAGAGCCGGCACGATGAACACCTGGAGTATCATGCCGATAAGCATACCGCCGATCGAGCCTGCGCCAAGCGCGTGGTTGCCGTTTGCGCCTACACCCGATGCGAACATCATGGGCAGAAGTCCGATGATCAGGGCAAGTGAGGTCATCAGGATAGGTCGAAGACGTGCGGAAGCACCGTCGATGGCGGCATTGAATATCGACATTCCTGTCCTGCGTCGCTCAAGTGCGAATTCCACGATGAGGATGGCATTCTTTGCCAATAGTCCTATAAGCATGATCAATGCGATCTGCAGGTAGATATTATTATCGATACCCATTATTTTTGCAAAGATGAACGAACCCATCAGACCGAACGGAATAGAAAGGATCACTGCCAACGGCAGGATGTAGCTTTCGTACTGGGCGGACAGAAGCAGATATACGAAAAGCAGACACAATCCGAAGATTATTGCTGTAGAACTTGAATCCTGAGAAGCCTCTTCTCGGGTCATGCCGGAATACTCATAGCCGTATCCCTGCGGCAGCGTCTGGGCGGCAACTCGCTGGATGGCAGCAATCGCATCGCCCGATGAATAGCCGGGAGCCGGCTGACCGGTCACATTGATTGAAGTGAAGAGGTTGAAGCGGTTGAGCAGGTCAGGGCCGTACACTCGACGTAGCGACACGAATTGGGTGATGGGTGCCATCTCATTGCCGTTGCGTATCTTTATCGAGTTCAGTGTCTCAGGCGATACTCTTGATTCAGGCGTGGCCTGCATCATGACACGGTAGAGCTTGCCGAAACGGTTGAAGTTCGAAATGTACATACCTCCGTAATATCCCTGAAGAGTGGAAAGGATGGTCTGCGGGCTGATTCCTGCCTGCTTGGCCTTGGCTTCGTCAATATCAAGCATGTATTGTGGGAAAGCCGGATTGAATGTGGTGTAGGCCATCTGTATCTCAGGTTGCTGGTTGAGCTGGCCGAGGAAACCCTGCACTATGGAGAAGAACGTGTTGATGTCGCCACCGGTCTTGTCCTGCATCTTCAGCTCGAAACCATTCGTCACGGAATATCCTGTAATCATAGGTGGAGCGAAAGCCACGACAGTACCGTCCTTCACCAGCTTACCGGATATGCCGTAGATCTGCTTGATGATATTGTCGACACTCTGGTCTTTGGTACGGTCTTCCCAGTTCTTGAGTTTCACGATGAATGTTCCGTATGTCGGACCCTGACCGGCTATGAAGCTGAAGCCTTCCACCATTTGCACCAGTTTCACTCCGGGGATATTCATGATTTGCTCGTTGAGTTTGTCCATCTCCGCCTGCGTTCTCTCTTGTGATGTGCCCGGAGGCATGTTCACCATCACGAAGCATACACCTGTATCCTCGTTGGGCACGAGCGACGATGGTGAACTACTCATAAGGTACACGAGCACTCCGATGCTGAGGGCCACGATACCTATTGATGTGATCTTATGACGTGCGAAGAATTTAGTGCTTTTTGTATATTTCTTCAAAAGCTTGGCATAGCCATTTTCAAAAGCATTCTGGAATCTCTTTCCGAAAAGCCCTATGATGGTGAGGATTGCTACGATTACAGCTATCACAAGATGCAGGATGTTGTGTAGCTGGAACCAGCCGAGGATCATGAAAGTGATTGTTGATATCAGTAACAGAAGTGTGATGACAGGAGGGAATGAGAACCTGCTCTTGTATTGCTGCTTGATCGCCTTTGCTGATTCGTTGATAGCGTCGCCGACTCTTTCACCCACGGGGCGGTCATCATCTTTAGCCTTGAGGAATACCGCGCATAGGGCAGGCGACAGGGTGAGGGCGTTGATGGCTGAGAAACCTACGGCTATGGCTATAGTGAGACCGAACTGGCGGTAGAACACACCCGATGTGCCGGGCATGAACGACACAGGGATGAACACAAGCATCATCACCAGTGTGATTGAGATAAGGGCTCCGGATATTTCCGCCATGGCATCGATGGCAGCGCGGCGCGCACTGCTGTAGCCCACGTCAAGCTTTGCGTGCACCGCTTCCACCACCACTATGGCATCATCCACCACTATCGCGATGGCAAGCACAAGAGCCGACAAGGTGATGAGGTTGAGGGAGAAACCAATCAGGTTGAGCACAAAGAACGTACCTATCAATGCCACAGGAATGGCTATCGCAGGGATGATGGTGGAACGCAGGTCCTGAAGGAATACATACACTACGAAGAACACAAGCACGAATGCCTCTATGAGGGTTTTTATCACCTCATATATCGAGGCGTAAAGGAAATCGTTGTTGTTCAACGGCACCGCTACATTTATACCGGCGGGAAGATCAGGTTTGATTTGGTCCACCAGTTTCAGACAGTCATTGATAATCTGTGTGGCGTTCGAGCCGGCTGTCTGATACACCATGCACATCGCCGACGGATGACCGTTCAGAAGGTTGTGGAATGCGTAGGTCACTCGTCCAAGTTCTATGTCAGCAACATCCTTCAGTCGCAGCACGTCGCCATTGCTGTTGGCACGCACCACAATGTCCCCGAATTCTTCAGGCGTCGACAGGCGTCCCTTGTATTTGATCGTGTACTGGAACGACTGATTGCCCTGTTCTCCGAATGCACCGGGGGCGGCTTCAACGTTCTGTTCGGCCAGTGCGTTCGACACATCCGAAGGCATCAGCTGATACTGAGCCATCACATCAGGCTTCAGCCAGATACGCATCGAGTAGTCAGCACCCATCATCTGCACATCGCCTACGCCTTCAACACGCTGGAGCTGAGGCACGATGTTGATTTTCATGTAGTTCTCGATGAATTCTTCGCTGTAGTCTCCCGATTCATCGTAAATCGAGATGCCTAACAGCATGGAGCTCTGGCGTTTCTGGGTCAGCACACCTACACGTGTCACCTCTGCCGGAAGCAGATTCTGAGCTTTCGCAACGCGGTTCTGTACATCCACGGCTGCCATATCGGGGTTGAAGCCTTGACGGAATGTGACGGTGATGGAGGCACTACCGGTGTTGGATGCTGTTGATGTGATGTATTCCATACCCTCTGCACCGTTGATCGACTCCTCAAGTGGGGCGATTACCGAGTTGAGCACGGTCTGGGCATTGGCGCCGGCGTACGTCGTGCTCACGGAAATAGTAGGAGGTGCGATATTCGGGTATTGTGTGATAGGCAGCGACACCAGACCTATAATACCAAGCAGAACAATGAAGATTGATATAACGGTCGATAGCACCGGCCTATTGATAAAAGTATCTAATCTCATGATTTATAAGCGGCAATTTTGAAATTCAAAGATAATTAAGCTTATTTGCGGCCTTTGTGCCTGCGTCACTCCGCTGTCTTGGGCTGGATTGTTGAACCTTCTTTCACCAGTGTGCCTATGCCTTCAATTGCAATCACCTGACCGGGTTCGAGTCCTGATGTAACGACGTATGTCTGCCCGTCGTTGTTGTCAAGGATCTTGATCTGGGTTGATACGGCTTTATTTGAGTCGTTTATGGTATACACATAGCGTAGATCCTGAAGTTCGTACACGGCCTTCTGCGGTATCACGATGGCGTTCTTCGTTGTCTCCGGAATGATGATCTGGCCGGTAGAGCCGCTGCGAAGCATTCCATTGGTGTTGTCGAAGAGTGCCCTCACCTGTGCAGCACCTGTGGAGTTGTCGAGTACGCCTGACACCGTTGCCACCTTACCGTCGAAAGCGTAAGTTTCGCCGTTGGCAAGACGCAGTTTCACGGGGGGCAGGGAATCGAGTTTCTGCTCAAGTGAATAGCGCCCGTTTTCCGTTAGGTTGAGAAGATCTTTTTCGTTGAGAGAGAAATAGGCGTAGACCTGCGAATTGTCGCTTATGGTGGTCAATGGCTGGGCCGATGACGGACTGACAAGTGATCCTTCACGGTTGGGTATCGAACCAACCACACCTTCCGATGGTGCGGTCACCACGGTGTAGGAGAGGTTCTTTTTCGCACTTTCAAGAGCAGCCTGAGCCTGGGCAAGCTGCGATTTTGCCATTGCCAGCTGATTGGCTGCCGTGATGTACTGCGATTCGCTGATGATATTTTTATCCAGAAGATGCTTCTGATTGTCAGCAGTGATCTGTGCGTTGGCTACTGACACTTTTGCCGAATTCACCGCAGCTTCTGCCTGATCCACGGCTGCACGGAACTGCACTTGATCGAGAGTGAAGAGCACTTGACCTTTTTTCACGCGCTGTCCCTCGTCCACATGAACTTTTGTGATGAATCCCGACACTTGCGGACGGATATCGATATCGGTCTTTCCTTTGATGATGGCGGGATAAGTGGTAGACAACTCTTTGTCCTGCGGACTCACTTTCATTACGGCTATCTCTGGGGCTGCTTTCTGCATTGAGGCTGTCTGGTCTCCGCCGCCGCACGATGCCAGGGAGCCGATAAGCGTCAGCATGGTTGCTGCGCCAACAATTTTGGTTTGCTTTGCTCTCATAGTTATCATTTCTTTGAGTATTTCCCTATTTAATTCCTATATAATTAATGTGCAAAGTTACAAAATTATCTGTTTTGCTCTTTTGTCTCTTTGGCGCATTTTATAGAATATTTGGTAAATATTCCATAACAAGGCTTTTTTTCAAGGGAAATGATAGGCTTATAGAGATTATTTTCGCCAGAAGCTGCCTGTGAATAGCACCAGAATGGTGTATATTTCAAGACGCCCCGTGAGCATGACGAATGAAAGCAGGATTTTGCCAGGTGCCGGTATCAGTGCAAGAGACCCGCCATAGCCTCCTGCCGGAAGACTCGTGCCTGAATTGCTTATGCTCGACAGCGATGAGAATAATCCGTCGCTCAGCGACACACCCATCGTTGATAGCACCATCCCACTGAATATTATTATCATCACATCGAGGATCAGAAAGGCTATCACCTTGTCGACAAGCTCGAATTTGAGTGTGCGCGTCCCGACTTTCACGGCTGAGACGCTGTTGGGCTGCAAAGCACGCTGCACCTCATTTCGCACATATTTTATCATCACGATAATGCGGTCGATTTTCACTCCTCCTGATGTGGATCCTGCACACCCTCCTGTGTACATCAATATGAATATCACGATTATGGCAAGTCCTCCCCACGTTTCGAAACCATTGATTGTGAAACTTGTCGATGACATCGACGACACCACCATGAACAGTGTGTCGACAATCATAGTCCAGATATCCGTGGTCGAATGGCTTATAAATCTTGATATGAACATTATCACAGTGAACACAAATATGAATTTCATCATATATCTCAACTGTTCGTCGTGGATTATTACCTTGAATCGTCCCCTCGCCATCTCGAATATCAATGCGAAATTTACACTTCCAAGAAGCATGAACAGAGTGGTGACAATCTTTATGTATATCGAGTCGTAATGGTTGATGCCATCGTTGTAAGCCGAGAATCCGCCTGTGGCTATCGTGCTGAGGGCATGCGTACAGCTCTCGAAGAGGTTCATGTCGCCAAGGCATAGCAGACAGATGCACATTGTTGTAAGAACTATGTAGATGACCCATAGGCTCTTGGCTGTCTGGCTAATTCTTGGCCGGAGCTTGCCATGGGTGATTCCCGTCACTTCTGCGTTGAACATCTGCATGCCTCCGGAGTGGTTAAGCATAGGTATCACTGCAAGTGTAAAGAGTATGATTCCCATGCCGCCTATCCATTGCAGGAGGGACCGCCAGAATTTTACCCCGTGGCTCAGCCGTTCCACATCTTCGATGATGGTGGCGCCCGTGGTGGTCAGGCCTGACATCGCTTCGGTGAATGCCTCACTGACAGTGTAGGGGGTGGCGCAAAATATCAGGGGCAACATGCCGAACAGCGAGAAGACAACCCACACCGATGCCGTAAGCAGGAAGCCTTCGCGTTTCGATAGTGCCTTGTCCGTTGGGTTCGCGTACTTGTTCATCAGCAGTCCCGTAGTCAAAGTCAGTATCGCAGTGATGCAGAATGGCTTCCAGTCTGATTCTCCGTACCAAAGGCACACGAGCATCGGAAGAAGCATGAAGCCGCTCTCTATCGACACCAGCCAGCCCAGCACCCGTATGAGCATCCGGTAGTTGATCCTTCTGTGTAATCTCTTTTTTATCACCCCGGTCTTACGTCAGTTGAACAGTTTTTCCACCTTGTGAAGAGCTCCTGCCAGACAGAATACAACCACATGGTCGCCCGCGCATATTCTGGTGTTACCAGTCACAAGCATTCCCTTTCCGTCGCGTATCAGGCCTGCGAGTGTCATGTCGCGCGACAGTTTCAGGTCCTTAACTGCCGATTTAGTAATCTTTGACCCTTCTTTTACTTCAAGTTCAGCCACCTCGGCATCGGTCAGGGCCAGACATTTTGATGTGGATGAGTCGTTGTCGAGCAGCAGCTGGAATATGGCTGCGGACGCCAGGAGCTTTTTGTTGATTACGTTGCCTATATTGAGTCCTTCGGCCTGCGACACATATTGTATGTCCTCTACTTCCGCGACAGTCTTTTTCACTCCGGCTTCCTTTGCGGTGAGACACGCCAGTATATTGGCTTCCGAACTGCCGGTAAGGGCAACGAAAGCATCAAAATCTTCTAAGCCCACTTCGTCGAGTGTCTCCACATCGCGTCCGTCGCCGTGGTACACCTTCACGTTGCGGTTGCATTTCTCAGGCATCTGCCTGCAGATGTCCACATCGTGGTCGATCACTGTGAATTTGTAGCGGTTGTCTGCCATATTGATTAGACGTACCGCTATCTTTCCGGCTCCTACTATCAGCACTCTGCGTATCTCATAGCTCGCTTTGCCTGTCAAGGCAAGCAGGTCGTTGACATTTTCGCGGCGAGTGGTGAAGTACAGGATGTCGTTTTCGAGCAGCATGTCGTCGCCTCGTGGTATGATTGTCTCCTGATGCCTACGGATAGCGGATACGTGGAAATGGTGGTTGGCCGACGAGAATTCTTTAAGTTGCATCGAACATATAGGAGCATTGCCGCGAAGCCGCACTCCCACCACGATGATTTCGCCGTTGAGTATCTCGAACCAGTGCCTTACCCACGGTCTTTCTAAGGCAGTCATTATCTGCTGCGCTGCGAGATATTCGGGATAAATCAGATTGTCGACACCCATCCGGTTCACAAATTCCCGGTTGTGTGGCTCCATGAATCCATAGTTTTCGATTCTTGCCACTGTGCGCTTTGCACCAAGGCTTTTAGCCATCGAGCATGCCACCAGATTGTTGGTCTCCGATGGCTGCACGGCTATGAACAGGTCGCAGTTATCCACATTGGCATCCCTCTGTGTCTCGAACGACACGGGGTTGCCCGCCACTGTCATCAGGTTGTATTTTGAATCGAGCAGGTCGAGCTTCTCAAGATTGTTGTCGATGATCATCAGCTCTTGCTCTTCAGTGGTCAGCAGCCTGGCAAGATGCGACCCCACGTCTCCTGTCCCTGATATTACTATCTTCATTTGCCAGTGAGCTTCTTTATTTTGAGGAGAAGCGTCTTGTAGTCTATGCCGCACACCTCTTTCAGCTGGGTTACCGTGCCCTGGGTGATGAACTTGTCAGGGATACCCGCTATCTCAACCGGATTGGTATAGTGTTGGCGCGCGAAATATTCAATCACAGCCGAACCAAGACCGCCCTTCACCGTACCATCCTCAACCGTTAGCACGGGAAGTCCGCTTTTTCCTGCCTCGTCAAGTATGTCGGTGTCGATGGGTTTGAGAAACAACATATCGTAGTGCGTCACTGTTATGCCTTCTTTTTCTGCTTCGTCTATAGCTTTCTTCACATCATCGGCTATCGTGCCGATCGAAAGCACTATCATGTCTTTGCCCTCCCTGAGCTTTCGTCCCTTTCCTATGGGGAGCGACTGCATTTCGTTTTTCCAATCCGGCAGCTTGCCGCTTCCGCGTGGATAGCGTATTGAGAAGGGCGCTTTTTCCTGAGAGAGTGCGGTGTGCATCAGGTTGCGAAGGGTATGCTCGTCCGAAGGTGCCGACACTATCATGTTCGGAATGGTGCTCATGTAGCTTAGGTCGTATGAGCCGTGGTGTGTCACTCCGTCTTCTCCCACCAATCCGGCGCGGTCGATACATATCACCACGGGTAATCTCTGTATGGCCACATCGTGTATAACATTGTCGAAAGCCCTTTGCAGAAAGCTTGAGTATATGCCTACCACAGGCCGCATTCCGTCTTTTGCAAGCCCACCCGCGAAAGTCAGTGCGTGTCCCTCAGAAATTCCGACATCGAATACTCTCTCCGGTATCGCTTCCTGCATTATGGAGATTGAGGTGCCTGAAGACATTGCAGCTGTGATAGCCACCACTTTCTTGTTCTTTTCCGCTATTTCCTTGAGTGTCTCGCCAAACACCTGTTGATATTTCTTAGGTTTGCCTGGAGTTGTGTCGCCGAGGAGTTTTCCTGTCTCCGGGTCAAACTTTCCCGGTGCGTGCCACACTGAAGGCGATTTCTCTGCCGGCTCATAACCTTTGCCTTTGACGGTGCGTAGATGAAGGATGCGCGGTCCGCTCATCTTGCTTATTTCCCGCAGGGTCTTCACTATCTTCAACACGTCATGTCCGTCGAAAGCTCCGAAATAGCGTATGTTCAGTCCTTCGAATATATTTTGGTTGTTCGATAACAATGCCTTCAGGCTATTGTTGAACCTTAGGATACGACCTTTTCCTCCTTCAGTAATCCAATTGTGCTTCTTAAGAAAGTTGTACGCCTTGAACCTGAAGTCGTTGTAACCTTTTGATGTGTTCAGATTGGTCAGGTAGTTGGAAAGCGACCCCACATTATCGTCTATCGACATATCATTGTCGTTGAGGATAATCAGCAGGTTGTTAGGGGTGTTGGCTGCATTGTTGAGACCTTCGAAAGCCAATCCTCCGCTTATCGAAGCGTCGCCTATAACTGCCACGACATTACGACGCGGCGATTCATTCTTCAGCTGGCTCGCAACCGACATGCCCAAAGCCGCTGATATGGAATTGGAGGCATGCCCGGCGGTGAATGTGTCATATTCGCTTTCATCCGGGTTGGGGAAGCCGCTGAGTCCCCCCATGGTCCTGTTGGTATGGAAGCGGTCGCGACGCCCTGTCAGCAGCTTGTGCCCGTAAGCCTGATGCCCCACATCCCACACAATTCTGTCGTAAGGCGTGTCGAACACGTAGTGCAGTGCCACGGTTATTTCCACAGCTCCCATGCTGGAGGCGAAATGTCCGGGATGATGAGATAGCTCATCAATCAAAAATCGCCTTATTTCGCTACAGACTTGGGGCAGTTGCTCTTCCTTGAGTTTCCTGAGGTCGGAAGGAGAGTCGATTTTACTCAATAGGGGATATTTTTCATCTGTCGTCTCCATTCTTTACATATTTTTTATATATGGGCACAAATATGATTATTGCTGATGCTATGATCACAAATATTGTATATAAGTTGATCTGCGGGGTACGCACAAGTATCACTCCGACCAATATCAGCCAGAGAAATCCCAAGATTACGAACCGTATGATAACTGACGTTTTCATTCTAACTGCAAAATTAGTCATTTTATCTTTTACCTGCAAATGTAAAGAAACATATAATGTGTCGTTGAAAAAAAATTTTACATATTCCGATGAACATATTTTCGCCTGGATTGTTCTATTGTTGGAAATATAATTTAACGTTTACAACTATTACAACTATGACTGATCGTAAAAAGACTAACCGCAACATTTGGGTAAGTATCGGTGCTGCCGTGCTCATCATACTCTTGTTAGTATGGCTTTTCGTGGCATTCCTTGGTGGCGACACTGATGTGGCCGCATTCATTCCTGCGCGCTTCCCTCTCTGACCGATATTATTTCAAGTGACATGATTTCGGACCGCTTCCTCCTGAGGTGGTCCGAAATCATGTTTCAACTGTTTCGGGATGTTTCCCGGGTTTTTTAAAATATTTTAAGTGATTATTCTTGCATCCCCTTTCTGTTTGCACTAACTTTGCAAGATATTTTGAGTGGTGCGCTGTCCGCATCGCATTTGATGTCATTATAGCATGTCTAAGAACCCGTCTAACAAGAGGATATCCTTATTTGGCTCTCAATTTTCCACAATAATCAGTGTAGCTCTTGTGCTCCTGATTATCGGTTTTATTTTGATTGCGGCATTTCTAACTCGCGGAGCCGACAACATGTTGCGTCAGCATATTGGCATGGTAGTCAGAGTAACTGAGGATGCTTCCGAAAATGATATTAAAAGTCTTTCGGCAGCCTTGCAGTCGCGTCCTTATGCTGCTTCTGTCCATTTTTCTTCTGCCCAGGAGGTTTTCGACGAGGAGATGCAGTACAATGCCGAGCTTCTCGATGCCTTGGGCTTTAATCCTTATTCTTCTGAATTCGATCTTTTCCTCAGGCATACTTATGTGAACTCCGACAGCATCGCTGCCATCATTTCCGATATTTCTTCTTTGGCTGGTGTCGACAGCGTCTACTCTTCCTCCGATGTGGTCGACCATATCAATTTCTATATGGGCAAAGCCACCCTCTACCTCTCGATACTTGGCATAGTGTTGGCTCTGATTTCTGTCGTATTGATTTTCAACACTGTGAACCTTATCGTCTATTCCAGACGTTTCCTTATACATACAATGAAGCTCGTTGGCGCCAAGCCTTCATTTATTCGTAGGCCTTTCTTCCTGTCGGGTCTCAGAATAGGCATTATCGCCGGTGTTGTTGCTTCTGGGGTGGTTTGCGCTCTCCATTTCTCTGCGTCATCCGCTGAGCTTGAGTATATTTTCTTCCCCAGCTGGATTCACACTGCAATTCTATGCGCCATATTGATTGTATTGGGAGCGGTATTCTGTTCTTTTGCCGCTTACATGGCCGCAACACGGTTCATACGGTATTCTTACGACAAACTTTATATTAAATAAAATGTCATCTTTAAAAGTAGGTACAATGATAGAAAATCCAAAAATTCATACCGAACAGGACGCTGAGAATCCAACTCGGGTGGAGTTTCCTCTGTCTCGCAACAACTGCATTCTGATTGTCATTTCCATTGTTCTTATCGTTGTCGGTTTTGTGCTGATGGCTGGAAGCCCATCCACTGTTACCGAATACAATCCCGATATTTTTAGTGGGCGCCGCATTGTCGTAGGCCCTCTGCTGAGTTTCTTTGGCTTTGTCCTCATGGCCATAGCCATTATCGTAAAACCAAAACGCTCTTGATCTATGGATTCTATTCAGGCCTTTGTGCTCGGCCTCGTTCAGGGTTTGGCGGAATATCTGCCAATCAGTTCTTCCGGTCATCTTGCCATATTCAGGGAAATCTTGGGTTTGGATATGTCAGGCGCTGAAAGTCTTGAATTCGATGTCACTCTTCATGTGGCTACGGTGCTCAGCACTATAGTGGTATTGTGGCGGGAATTCGTCCCTCTCTGCACTTCATTCTTAACTCTCAAACGAAATGATGACACCATCTATGTATGGAAGATTCTCCTTTCGTGTATTCCAATAGGCATTGTAGGCCTTTGTTTTAAGGATCAGATTGAGGCAATTTTTGAAGACAATCTCCTCACTGTGGGCATCTGCTTGTGCATCACTGCCCTGCTCCTGTCGTTTACGTATTTTTTCTCTCCGCAGAGAGTCGATATCCCGAATTATGGAAAGAAGGATATCAGCTTCAAGGATGCATTCATTATCGGTTGCGCTCAGGCAGTGGCAGTCCTTCCCGGTCTTAGCCGTTCAGGTACGACCATTGCCACAGGACTCCTTCTTGGCGACAAAAAGGCAAAGGTGGCGCAGTTTTCTTTCTTTATGGTGGTGATTCCAATCCTTGGCGAAGCGTTGTTGGGCATAAAGGATTTGATTTCTGAAGGTCCTTCAGGCGAGGTTGGATATATGCAGCTTCTGATAGGATTCGTTACTGCATTTATTGTCGGTTGTGCTGCCTGCAAATGGATGCTCAATATTGTCAAGAAGGGCAAGCTCGTGTGGTTCGCCGTATATTGTGTGATTGTAGGATTGTTGTGCATAGGCTATTCCATCTGATTCGGGTATGAATTTTATCAATGGTGAGATTCTGTATATCGACAAGCCTTACGGCTGGACTTCATTCGATGCGGTGAAACGCATTCGTGGAGCTCTGGTGCGAAGGCTTGGGCTTAAAAAGATCAAGGTCGGTCATGCCGGCACTCTCGATCCTCTTGCCACGGGTGTCATGGTAGTCTGCACCGGACGTGCCACAAAGCTTATCGATCAGCTTCAGGCCGGGGTGAAGGAGTATGTGGCTGAATGTGCTTTGGGAGCCACAACACCATCCTACGATTTGGAGACGGAGATCAATGCCGTGTTTCCCACCGACCATATCACCCGACAACTCGTTGAATCCGTTCTGGATTCTTTTGTGGGGACCATTCAGCAGGTACCTCCAGCTTTTTCAGCAGTAAAGGTGGATGGAAAGCGTGCTTATGAATCGGCACGCAAGGGTAAGGATGTGGAGCTGAAACCCAAGACACTGGTTATCGATGAAATCGAATTGCTCGATTTCTCACCGACTCTTATCAGGATACGTGTCGTATGCAGCAAAGGTACATACATCCGTGCCCTGGCCAGGGATATTGGCTCTGCCCTCGGTTCGGGAGCTCATCTTAAATCCTTGTGCCGCACAAGAGTAGGGGACGTGACTCTTGCCGAATGTCTTTCTGTGGATCAGGCTGTTGAGCTAATCCGCTCTGTCGAACTGGAATTTCCCGATGATTTTCCCCGTTCATGATGGTTTTATACAATTCATCATTAGTCTCTCCCGGATTCGTTTTATAAAAAATCAGTAAAAGCATATATATGAAATTATCGCAATTCAAATTTAAGGTTCCTGAATCTTTGATAGCCCAGTATCCGGTCAAGGATCGCGATGAATGTCGTCTTATGGTTGTGCATCGAAAGACCGGCGATATAGAGCATCTTGTATTCAAGAATATTCTTGGTTTTTTTGGCGATGGCGATGTGATGGTGTTCAACGACACAAAAGTGTTCCCTGCGCGTCTTTATGGTAATAAAGAGAAGACCGGTGCACGAATCGAGGTATTTCTCCTTCGCGAACTCAACGAGGCGAACAAATTGTGGGATGTCCTTGTGGAGCCTGCCCGAAAGATCCGAATAGGCAACAAACTCTATTTCGGCGACAATGAATCAATGATTGCAGAGGTGATCGATAACACCACTTCCCGTGGACGCACTCTCCGTTTCCTATACGATGGCAGCCACGAGGAGTTCAAAAAGGCTCTTTATGCTTTGGGTGAGACTCCTCTACCTGCTTATATCCAGCGCGCTGTAGAGCCTTCTGATGCCGATGATTATCAGTGTATTTTTGCTGACAAGGAAGGTGCGGTGATGGCTCCTGCCGCCGGACTGCATTTCACCCGTGAGCTGCTCAAGCGTCTTGAGATCCGTGGTGTGCAGCAAGGATTTATCACAGTACACAGTGGTCTTGGAAATTTCCGTGAAATTGATGTAGAGGATCTCACCAAGCACCGTATGGACTCCGAGCAGATTTTCATTTCGAAGGAACTCGTCGAAATGGTCAACAATGCTAAGGACGAGGACCGTCAGGTATGTGCCGTCGGCACTTCAGTACTGCGTGCCATTGAGAGTGCGGTAAGCATGGGCGGACACATGAAGACCTACGAGGGATGGACCAACAAATTCATTTTCCCCCCTTATGATTTCAGTGTACCCACTGCTCTGGTCACAAATTTCCACATGCCTTACTCTACAATGCTCATGATGACTTGTGCCTTCGGTGGCTACGACCTGATTATGAAAGCCTACAATATGGCTGTGGCAGAGGGCTATCGTTTTGGCGCTTACGGTGATGCAATGCTAATTATTTGATCAACGGAAAATTACTAACTGATAATACTATCATTTATGGAAAAGAAAACAGCAGATATCGATTGGAAGAACATTCCATTCGGATATATCCCCACCGATTATAATGTGAGGTGCAAATTTGCCGATGGAAAATGGGGTGAGATCACTGTTTCCGACTCTCCTTATGTTCAGGTGCACATGGCGGCTACCGGCCTGCATTATGGACAGGAGATTTTCGAGGGCCTGAAAGCCTTCAGGGGCAAGGACGGTAAGATTCGCATTTTCCGTCTTGAAGAGAATGCCCGCCGTATCCGTGAGTCGGCAGAAGGATTGCTCATGGCTCCGATTCCCGAAGAGCTTTTCAAGGAGATGGTGGTGAAATGTGTTCAGCTCAATTCTCACTTTGTGCCGCCGTACGGCACGGGTGCTTCTCTATACATCCGTCCTGTTGAATTCGGTGCTTCCGCCCAGGTTGGGGTGAAGCCGGCAAAGGAATATGAGTTTATTGTCTTCGTAACGCCTGTCGGCGCCTATTTCAAAACCGGTTTCAATCCGAGTAATATCTGTATAATGCGGCAGTTCGACCGTGTCGCTCCTCAGGGTACAGGTCGATGGAAGGTTGGTGGCAACTATGCTGCTTCCCTTGAAGCCGGTGAGAAGGCCCACTCCCTTGGCTATTCGGCTGTGCTTTATCTCGACCCGAAGGAAAAGAAATATCTCGATGAATGTGGTCCAGCCAATTTCATCATGATCAAGGACGACAAGTACATCACTCCTGCCAGCAATTCGATTCTTCCTTCGATCACCAATAAGAGTCTACAGCAGGTTGCCAAGGATATGGGACTCACCGTTGAGGCCCGTCATATCACTGTCGACGAGCTTGCTGATATCGACGAGGCTGCCGCTGTAGGTACTGCTGCAGTAGCTTCTCCAGTAGGTGAGATCCATGATATCGACACTGGCGACAAGTACATAATTGCCAAGGACGGTAAGCCCGGTCCCATCGTCACAGAGCTTTACAATCGTCTGCGCGCCATCCAATATGGTGAAAGCGAGGATATTCACGGTTGGAATACCATTGTTGATGACTGATTATCTGTCAATAATAAATAAATACTACGAATCAGGGTCGCCTCTTTGGCAGATCCTGATTCGTCATTCTCTGCAGGTGTCGGACAAGGCTCTGCAGATAGCCTCGTCATGTTCTCTTGATCTTTTGCCCTCTGATATTGTTGCGGCTGGAATGCTCCACGATATCGGTATCTTCCTTACTGATGCCCCGGGAATAGAATGTCATGGCGAGCAACCGTATATCCGTCATGGCATATTGGGGGCCGATTTGCTTCGAAGTGAAGGCTGGCCCGAATGGTTGGCCCGCATAGCCGAGCGGCATACCGGCTCGGGGCTTACAGCCGAATATATCGCTGCTCATGACCTTCCGCTCCCTCATAGCGATTTCGTGCCTGAGACATTGCTCGAAAAGTTGATCTGCTATTCCGACAAATTTTTCTCCAAAAGCGGCGATATGCGCGAAAAGTCATTGGAACGTGTCCGCGAGTCGATGCGCCGTCACGGTCCCGACGCCCTGAACCGCTTCGACCAGCTCCACACTCTCTTCAATAAAGATTAGCAATCCCGATATTCCTTTGGGTTGATACGAAGTCCGGATACGCCGGGACAAAGAACTGTTATGGAAATGATCCTATGAAAAACTTATTTTTTATAATAGTTGCGGTCGCTGTGTGGTGTGCTGTTTCATGTAGTCGCTCTTCATCTCATCTCGATAAGGAAATTGATGAGGCTGAAAGATTGATGCAAAACAATAAAGACAGCGCAATGTATATATTGGATGCGATAGAGCCCTCAGAACTGAAGGTTGACTCATCTCGTGCCAAGTATCATTTCCTGAAAGCATGGGGACACATGCGTCAGAATCGCTCAATGATTGGTGACTCACTGATAGGATATGCTCATAATTATTATAAAGGCAAAGATGCTGTCCGCGATATCCGCAGCGGTATTGCTTTGGCCTGGAATAAGTTTTGGGTCGGAGATTTGTCGGGCTCCATCTCGATGCTTGACTCTATTGCCGGACTGCCGAATGTTCCGGACTCTCTGATGGTTGGAGCGTTGCGTGTTCGCGCACTGTTGGGGGCTTCAGAGTATCAAGGCGAGCAACTTATACCCATTGCCAAGCGGTTGATAAATCTTGAGACAGACAATAGGAGGAAACTTGAGGCAAAATATATTTTGGTGAGCACATACGAGAATGCCGGGAAAATGGATTCTTCCCTTATGCTTGCCAATGAAATAATCGTCTTTGCCCGCAATCATAAGTTGGGTGAGGTCCAATTCCAGCTGATGCTTGAACGAGCCCAGATACTGACGGAATTGGAGCGTTATCAGGAAAGTGAGGAGGATATTGAATATATTTTTCAAAATTCCGGATCCGGTAACGGTGCGGCTGATTATCTGCACATGATTCGTGCTTTGAATGCGCTAAATACGGGTAATATTGACCTGGCAGCCGGGGAGATTGCCATTGCCGACAGTTTTGCTGTGCGGTTACGGCCTGACGACGAAACATATTATCGCAGTTATAGCAATCTTATTCATACGATGATTGATTTCCGGCAAACCGGTAAGATGAAGCTCAAGCATGTCAACGGACTCAATAACCGTCAGCATGAACGCTTCAACCGCATGGAGGCCTCACAATGGGAGTCGGAACGAGGTGCATTGGAGCAACAAAGCCGTGCCTTGGCTTTAAAAGCTGAAAGTCAACGTAAAACTGTAGTCATACTTGTAATAGTCCTCATAAGCGTTCTGTTGTTGGCAGGGGCAGGGTTGATTATTCGCCGACGCCGACAGCGTGAACTTGAAAATGAAGAACGGGTCGAAGCCTTGCAGAAGATGGTCGATGAGCTGAAATCCATGCCTTCCTCAAAGCAGACAGAAGAAATGACACCCTCGGCATTGCGCCGCGCGTTGCTCCAGCAGCTTGGCATCATAAAGATGGTGGCAGAGACGCCAACGGAACAGAACCGCGAGATGCTGCGTAAGATTTCTTCCATTGAATCTGACACCAATGGCGAATTGGTAAATTGGGATAATGTGTTCGATCTTATCAATAATCTCTATTGCGGATTCTATGACAAACTCCATTCTCATTTTGGCGGAATACTGACTTTGAAGGAAGAGCAGATAATTGTGCTTTTGATGGCCCGGTTCTCCACTAAGGAAATAAGCGTCATTACCGCCCAGACCACCTCGACGATTTATGTGCGAAAGTCTTCAATCAGGAAGAAACTCGGGGTGCCGGAAAAAGAGGATATAGTGGAATTCCTCCGCAAAATCTAAGCCATTAAGGATGTCTTAAGATTCCGCCTTTGCTTATTAAGATTTTTATGAAATGCAACCTCTGATTATCAGTAGGTTGTATTTCTTGTATTAAGACTTTTATGTTTGGAGTTAAGACACGTTCAGACATAATTTTGCATCAGAAAAATCAAAAAACTTGATGCAAATCCACACAGTTATGAAACATTTAATTTCAATCATTCTTGCCATTTTGGCAATGCCATCGGCTTTTGGCCGCGAGATCACCGGCACCGTCATGGGTGAAAACAATGAGGCGCTTGACTTTGTCAACGTGGTTCTTTATCGTAATTCCACCTATGTCAATGGAGCGATCACCGATGCGGAAGGCAAATTTTTAGTCTCCACCGATATCACCGACAGCCTCACTGCGAAAATATCATTTATCGGATATCAGGATTATACTGCATCAGTTCCGGCTTCCGGAGACATGGGCGTTATAAAACTTTTGCCCTCGGTTGAGCGACTCGGCGAGGTGGTTGTACGCGCCACCCGACCCTCTACTGTGATGAAGGGGAATGGTCTTGTCACGAATGTTGAGGGCAGTTCGCTTGCAATAGCCGGAACGGCCAACGATGTACTGATGCGTGTGCCTATGGTGATTGACAATGGTGGAACCATAGAGGTATTCGGCAAAGGTTCGCCTGCAATTTATATCAATGGCCGACTTGTGGATGATCTTCAGGAACTCTCACAACTGAATTCACAGGATATCAAGAATTTGGAGGTTATTACAAATCCAGGAGCAGCCTATGCCGCCGATGTCAAGTCTGTGATACGTATTCGCACCAAGCCACCCAAAGGTGATGGATGGAGTGGAACTCTGCGTACTGACAACGGATTTCTGCGAGACTTTCGTACAGGGAACACCATGGATTTGAAATACCGCACACGCGGATTCGAGGTATTCGCCAGTTACGGATGGTGGTACGGCCATAACTTTACTGATAAAACCGACGATATGGTTACTGCGACTTTGACTGGTAACTATCTTCAGAAGATACTCTCCGATTGGAAAGAGAGATATGACGATATGAACGGTAAAGTTGGATTCTCTTGGCTTATCAATTCAAGTCACAGCATAGGAGCGTATTATCGCACCGGGTGGAATCGACATTCCATGCACGGTGATTGTCCCACCGAGGTATGGCAGGATGGAAATTTAATAGAGCATATTGCTACGAATATGAATAATAAGTCAAATGCCGGACCTATGCATTCTGTCAATCTCTATTACAATGGCACGGTAGGCAGATTGGGAATTGACTTCAATGCCGATTTCTTCGGGTTTAAGCAGCGGCAGGATTCGTATAATGATGAGACTGCAGAATTGGGTATGGACCGCACTGTTATAATTTCATCGATTAATCGTAACAGACTATGGGCCGAAAAGTTAGTTCTCAGCTATCCTTTTTGGAAAGGGGAAATGAATTTAGGCGAGGAATACACAAACACTCGGTCTGCTAATATTTCATCGGCAAACATACCTGAGATTTCTGAGGCCGACAACAAGGTTGAGGAGAGTAATATAGCCGCTTTCGTCGAGTTGGAGCAGCAGTTTGGGCGTTTCAGCGTTGGTGTCGGTCTGCGCTACGAGCATGTAAGATTCAAATATTATGAAATGGATATGTTGCGGGAGGGACAAAGCAAAACCTACGATAATCTCTTCCCCTCTCTAAATATCTCTACACAGATTGGTAAAGTCCGCATGGGATTGAATTATTCCGACAAAACCGTGCGTCCCGGTTACAATCAACTTGATGCTACGGTCACTTATATCAACCGTCTCACTTACGAAACCGGTAATCCTTACTTGAAGCCAACCAAACTTCAAACACTGGAATACATGGCTCAATGGCGACAGTTTTTCGCACAGTTGTCATACACATATTTCAAGGACGGTGTTTATCATATCACTGAGCCATACGGCACAGACGGTGAAGCAACAATCATCCGCACAGCCAATCTTGATCGACGCCATTTCTTTCAGGCTTTTGTCGGCGGTCAGTTCAATATGGGCGTGTGGCAGCCGCGGGTTAATGCCGGGGTGATGAAGCAGTGGCTCACACTGCCAGTCAATGGCGAACCGATGAAAATGAATACACCCGGTTTCATGCTTCAATGGCAAAATGCCTTGCATCTTCCTCTTGATATATGGCTGAACATTGATGCTCAGCTTATGACGCAAACTTGGGATAACAACATGAAAGTAACTAACACACCGTGGTATGTCAATGCCAAGATTTACAAAGGATTCCTCAACGATTCCTTTGGCATCACCCTCGAAGCAAAAGACTTGTTCAATACCGCAAATAAAAATGCTCTTTTGTCAAGCGATGCAGTGCAGATTGTCCAGAAGAACCACTCTCCCGGACGCTCGGTAATGCTCACCCTGCAATATCGCTTCAACACTACCCGCGATCGCTATCGTGGCACAGGAGCCGGCAACGCGGAGATGTCACGCTTTTGAAACCAAAAGATCAACAAAATTGGACATCAATATATTCATGCCACCCAAAGATATTGCTTTATTCCTAAATATCACTCCTACTTATTTTAGTAGATTAAGAAAAAATGAAGTCAAAAATAAATGAAATCCTCAATTCTCAACATTTGTTGAGAATTTTTATTTTTATTGTCTGTAACTTTGCACCATGCTTCAAGACGCAATGAGTGATAGCGGATTGAGGATGGAATTATAATAATCACTCTCACAACATCAACATTCATGTGTATGAAAACAAAGTTACTCATCACAATCGTATTCACTCTGTTCGGCTTACAAGCCAGTGCCGTGGAGAATGCACCTATTATGTGGCCGGTGTCATATACGGTCAAAAAGGATAAACCGTTTGTATATCCGCTTGAAGAAATCGGTGTAAAATACGACCGCTCAATCAAACTCATGGACACAGTTAATGACCCGGTTACCATAAAGTGCAATGGTGTTGTCGTGGCAGAAGCTTCAACCCTCGAAATTATTAACAGTGAAAGTTCTCACTCTGTCGAAGGAATTTTGAACGTACATTTCGATAAACAGAACTTACCCAAAGGTAAAACTTATGAATTATGCGTGCCTGAGGGTGTGATCGGTTACACCGAAATCCTCGAGGGCACACAACTTATAAATGCAGCTTCAATCGCCGAGTTTAGTGTTCCTGAATCTCTCGGTGTTACACATGGTACCCAGGACGGCGAATATGTCACCGATTCAAAACATTTCATTGTTTTTTATTGGGGATTTGAGACAAAAGCTGTAGGGCAACCAAAATTTGAACTTTACCGTGAGGATGAAAAGATTGCCGAATTAGATGCTCAAGTAACATGGGATTGGAATTTAGGTCAGGCTTATCCGGTTTTCAATGAATACATGACATTCGACAAAGGAGTGAACTACAAACTTGTTTTACCTGCCGGAAGTGTAAGTTCTGAATATCGTGAGGACATTACAAATGAAGAAGTGGTGTTCAATTTTGTTGGAGCATATACCGATGCCTCACTGCCTTTTACATACACTTGGTGCAGTCTTTACACCGACCATTCCAACTTTCTGGGTGAGGTGTCATTTACATTTGACCGGCCTATAGAAATTGCCGAAGATGCAAGAATTCAGCTATATGAGATCTACCCGACCGAGCAACTCATAATGGAAGTTACTCCTTGGCTGACTGCTGATGCTAACTGTTGGAAGTTGGTTTGTGACTTCGGAGGATATCATCGAGACGATGAATGGGGATTTACTATTGTTATTCCAGAAGGCGCGGTAATAAGTGCAGACGGACAAAAAATACAATGTGCGCGAAGTGAGTTCAGAAGCGGAAATGCCGGTGTTGAGAACACAACGCTGGATGCATCTGAATATTTGCCATTCTATAATTTACAAGGTTTTAAGGTTGATAACCCACAAATCGGCTGCATATATATCCATAATGGCAAAAAGGTTGTATTAAGATGATTAAATAATTGGATATTTCATACGGCGAGCTTCTGTACCAACCTATGGTTGGCTCCGAGGCTCGCTTCTTTATAGGCATTTCGCGTCGGTATGACAAAATCTCATTGAATTAGTACTTTTTGACATGCCTACAATCAGAGCCTTACGAAATCCTTCTGATAATTTCCTTGGGAAAATTGTGCCGATTGGATAGATTTTTTGTAATTTTGCACTACCTATAAAAAATCAATCCATGGCCAGAAAGCACGAATCTTCCAAATTTGATTTGTCAGTGATCCTTCCTTATTTGGGAGGACTGATTGCTGTATCATGCTGGGGACTTTCTTTCGTTGCCACCAAGATCTTGTTGGATGGTGGCTTGGATCAGTCCAATGATAATATTTCGTTATCGCCTACCGAGGCATATATATACCGTTTTGCAGTGGCATATCTCATCATACTTCTCTTTTGCCACAAACGCCTGTTCTGCCATAACCTGCGCGACGAGCTTCTGATGATGCTTTGCGGTCTCAGTTCCGGTTCCATTTATTTCATCGCCGAAAATACTGCGCTGGAGTTTACTTACGCTTCAAATGTATCCCTGCTGTCAGGTACATCACCCCTCGTCACCATGCTTCTTATCGGCATCCTTTATAAAAGTGAGCGACCGGGCAGGGGTATGATTATGGGTTCGTGTGTGGCATTTGCCGGTGTCTGTTGCGTGATATTCAACAGCGCCACCTGTATCGACATCCGTCCCATAGGCGATCTCCTGGCTCTCTCCACCGCATTCTGCTGGGCGTTCTATTCACTAATGGTCAAGAAACTCGATGTTGTCTACGATGCGGTGTTCATCACCCGTAAGACATTCTTTTATGGAGTGGTCACGGCTCTTCCGTTCTTGCTTTTCGAACCAACCGTCCGCAATCCGTTCACAGTCATTGCCCAGGGTTGGCCATGGGTCGACGGCAGTCTCATATTTCTTGTCATTGGTCCGTCGGTCCTGGCATTCTACCTGTGGGCTGTCACGCTCCGCGATCTTGGAGCAGTGGTGGGCAACAATTTCATGTATTTCCAGCCCGTTGTCACCGTGATTGCTTCCGCCTGGATCTTAGGCGAAAAGATCTCTCTCCTGGGCTATACAGGATTCTTCCTGATTCTTTTCGGACTCTGGCTAGGATATTATCTCGAAAAACGTATGGGTGTTCGGCTTAAGTGAATGGACAAAAAAACAGGGGAAGCGATAAGACGCCTCCTCTGTTTCTAAAACGGTTCATTATATGGCCTACAGCTTCACGATGATTCCCTGTCCGTTGTATTTCACCTCCTTAGATGTTTCGCGAAGGGGAGATTTCACGATGAAAGTCATCTCTTCAGCCATGCCCGGGAAGGACCCTTTGCGATCGCATATAGTAAGGGACTTTTTTGCATCGTCCCATCTCATGGGTATGGTGCTGTAGAGTCCGCGCTCGTAATTGTAGTTGTCGCCCTCATCGTCGTAAAGGATGAATTCTCCGTCTTTTCCGGGATAAATGGATATTTCGATGGGCTGTCCCTTCTGTGCCGCCGCATATTGAGTCGGTTCGGTGGAGGTGATGATTGTTCCGGCCTTTACATAGAGAGGAATAGTGTTGAGAGGGGCGGGTGCGTCAATCCATTTTCCGCCTTCCGTCGTTTCCCCGGTCCAGAAATCATGCCATGTGGTCCCCGCAGGAAGATACACCCTGCGGCTCTCGACATTTGGATCTGTTACGGGACACACAAGTATGTCACCGAACATATATTCGTCCTTGATGTCAAGCACCTCGTCATCATACGCGAAGTCATAGGCAAGAGGCCGAGCCATAGTGTAGCCCGACATTCCTTGATTGGCTGCCATACTGTAGATATATGGTAAGAGTCGGTACCTGGTGTTGATCATTTTCAGGATAGCGTCGTAATAGGGTGTACCCGGTTCGCCGAACTGCCATATCTCACGCGGAGTGTCCGTGCCGTGGCTGCGGAGCACAGGTAGGAATGTTGCCCATTGGAACATCCTCGTATAATACTCCTTGTATCCGTCGTCGGCCACGCCTTTGGGAAATTCGCCTTTTCGGAACCAGCGGCCGTCGCCACCGGTGAAGAAACCTCCGACATCCACCGTCCAGTAAGGATTGCCCGTCGCCATATAGTTGAGTCCCGACGGTATCTGCTTCTTGAATGAATCCCATGAGGCGTAGGTGTCGCCGTTCCACACTATTGTGCCATATCTCTGTTGTCCGGGATAAGAGCTGCGGGTGAGGTTCACCACTCGTTTTTCTCTTTCCGTGCCTTCATCTTCCTTGCCGTAGGATGCACGCTGGTTCTCATAGATTCCCATGGCATGATACAGCGAGTAGAGGCTGCTGCGTTCCGCTCCCAAGGCATCGCTCAGCACGTCCTTGTTCAACCTCCAGCGACGCTCTTGGCTGTCCCATGAATATTCTTCTCCGTTTTCGGGTTGTGGCAGTTGGTTCCAGTCTCCATCAAGTGGTTCGCTGCTGTCGCACCACCATGCGTCAAACCCGTGTGAGAAAAATTCGTCGTCGGCATATTTCCAGTAATGTTTCCGTGCCTCAGGATTGAAAGCGTCGTATACGGAATGTTCGAGCATGTAACCACGCTCCCTGAAATCCTTCTCTTCAGGACAGTACTGCGGATTAGGCCAGATGCTCACCATGAGTTTCGCGTTCATGGCATGCACGGAGTCGGCAAGAGCCTTCGGGTCGGGATAATATTCAGGATTCATCTTCATGTATCCCCAGCCTTCGGGCCAATAATTCCAGTCCTGCACGATCATGTCGATTGGCACATTGCGCTTGCGGTATTCCCGCAAGGTATTTATTATGTCGTCGCTGCTGACATAACGCTCCTTCGACTGGGTATAACCGAATACGTATCGTGGAGGCAATGCCACTGGTCCTGTAAGGAATCTGTAGCCGGAAGCGATATCGTTCATCTCGTTGCCCTTGATGAAATAGTAGTCGAGTTCGTTGGCTGCCTCGATTTGCATTGAGTAGGCATTGGCATCTGTATTGTCAGCATTATTCTCTTCCGGATAATATTTCATGGCGCTTCCGGCATCGAAAAGGAGTCCGTACCCGTTGGTCGAGCACAGCACGGGTATCTGTATCTTAAGATTGTGCTGTGTCAGATACACGGTCTTTCCCTTCAGGTTCATGTAGTCTTCCATCTGGCTCCCCAGGCCATAGATGGCTTTTTCTCCCTCAGCTACGAAATTTGCGCGATAGCGTGTGCTCGTGCCTATGGTGTCGCGTCTCAAGATATCCTTCACCGTTACCTTGCCGTTGGCAGTTTCTTCCATGTGGGCTGAGTTATCATCATATATTATTCTTTCCTGCACCACAGGCTCTGCCTCGAAAGGCCTTAGGGGATTTTCGCGGAGCAGTTCTCGACCGCTCTTGCGATCCGTGAAAGCCACAGCGCCGGTTCGGTTGTCGACTTCCACTATAAGGTCAGAGGAAATATATAGGGTTTTGTCCCCTGTTACCCTGCATTCTACATTGCATGGCTCTGCCTTATATACGCACACTCCCGTTGCGTTGTCTCGAAATGTCAGGTCGTCGCTTTTGCGTACTCTGACTATCGAAGGACTCACGAATTCAATCATGGTGTTGCCCGGCACATACGCGTGCTGTGAAGGCGAACCAGTGTCGGCTTCTGCGCTTACAAATCCGGATAGAAGCGCGAGTGCGACTGTTGTACCACTCAATTTTTTTTTCATTGTCGATGATTAGATGTAAATTTTTTACAAAAATACACAAAATTCGCTATATCGTCGTTTCCTTTTCAAAAAAAGTTTCTCAAGCTCATTTTATTGACCTATATGGTGGTGGAAATGAATTGTTATACGCATCAGCCATGAATACCCAATATTGAGTATTCATATTATTGAAATAATTCAGTAATTTTGCAGTAAATTTGTTGCACTATGAGATTATCCGATTTAAGAACTGGCGACGAAGCTTTGATTGTTAAGATTTTAGGCCATGGGGCTTTTCGCAAACGCTGCATAGAGATGGGGTTTGTGAAAGGGCGTAAGGTCAAGGCAGAGTTGTGTGCCCCGCTCAAGGATCCCGTAAAATACTCTATTCTGGGGTATGAGGTGTCGCTGCGTCGCTCAGAGGCAAGTCTTATCGAGGTAGAACCGGTGGAGATGTCTCATGCTCCCGACAGGCATACAGGGGGTGACGAGTCAGCTCCAGGAAAGACCACCGGTGCGGGAGAGGTGATAAATATTGCCCTTATCGGAAATCCAAATTGTGGCAAGACCTCACTTTTCAATATCGCATCAGGGGCTCATGAGCATGTGGGCAACTACAGCGGTGTGACTGTCGATGCAAAAAAAGGTCATTTCAAATACAGGGGCTTCCGATTCAATATTGTAGACCTTCCGGGCACATATTCTCTTGCTTCCTATTCGCCGGAAGAGATGTATGTGCGCAAATATCTCATGGAAGAGACTCCCGACGTGATAGTCAATGTTGTGGATGCCTCAAATATTGAACGCAATCTGTATCTTACCACAGAACTCATTGATATGGACCGAAGCATGGTCATAGCCCTCAACATGTACGATGAACTGGAAGCCTCGGGTGCCTCTCTCGATTTCAAGATGCTTGGCGGTATGATCGGTGTACCCATGGTGCCGGTTGTGGCACGTACGGGAGAAGGGATAAATCGTCTGTTCGACAATATCATTTCTGTATACGAAGGTCAGAACGATGACGTCCGCCATGTGCATGTCAATCCCGGAAAGGATATCGAGAAGAGGCTGAGGGTGCTCATCGATGCAATAAAGGCTGTCGGAGATATGCCTCAGGAGGTCTCCCCGAGGTATCTCGCTATAAAGCTTCTTGAGGGCGACGGCTTGTCGGAGAACACTGTGAGAGCATGCGCCGGCGGTGACGAGATAATAAGTCTGCGCGATGATCTTGTTAAGGATTACGAGTCCCGACATCCGGGTGAGGACATCACATCGGTTATCGCTTCCGAGAAATATGGTTTCATCCATGGAGCTTTGGCCGAAACTTATCAATCGGGGCAGAAGAACCAGTTGTCCATCACACGGGTCATTGACTTATTCGTCACCAACAAACTTGTAGGATTCCCGATCTTCCTTGCAGTGATGTTCTTCATCTTTTGGGCTACCTTTTCCATTGGCCAGTATCCTATGGATTGGATTGAGGAGGGTGTGAGCTTCCTGAGCTCTTTGGTCAACAGCTATTTCCCGGATGGCATACTCAAGGATATGATTGCCGACGGCATCATCGGTGGTGTAGGGGGAGTGATAGTCTTTTTGCCCAATATCCTCATTCTATATTTCTGCATATCGTTCATGGAGGACTCCGGATATATGGCGAGGGCTGCATTCATCATGGACAAGTTGATGCATCGTATTGGTCTGCATGGCAAGTCGTTTATTCCCATGGTGATGGGATTCGGATGCAATGTTCCGGCCATAATGGCCACACGTGCCATCGAGAGCCATTCGAGCCGCATTATCACCATCCTGATCAACCCGTTCATGTCATGTTCGGCTCGCTTGCCCATATATGTCTTGCTGATAGGCACATTCTTTCCGTCTCATGCAGCAGTCGTGTTCATGTCGCTTTACCTGATGGGCATTCTTGTTGCTGTCATGACAGCCAAAATATTGCGTAAATTTTATTTCAAGGAGGATGAAACTCCGTTTGTCATGGAGTTGCCTCCTTATCGCATCCCCACGTTGAAGGCATCGCTGCGTCACACCTGGGCGAAAGGTGAACAGTACCTTAAAAAGATGGGGGGCATAATCCTTTTCGCCAGTATCATTGTCTGGGCTCTCAACTATTTCCCTGTACGTGATGAAGGGCCTCTCTCGCCCGATAATCTGGAAATTTCATCAGGAGATTCGTACCTTGAAATGGCCGGCAAAGCCATCAATCCTGTAATGGAACCTATCGGTTTTCATTGGCGAGCTTCTGTGGCTGCTTTGGCAGGCGTACCTGCCAAAGAGATTGTGGTGTCAACCCTCGGTGTGCTCTACACAAATGACGAGGCTGTGGATGAACAGAGACTTGGCGAGCGACTTTCCTCGCCCGTCGGTCCGGGAGGAAAACCTGACTTTGATTATGCCAATGCCTTGAGTTTCATGATTTTCATTCTCCTTTACTGCCCCTGTATTGCCACTATCACAGCCATAGTGCGCGAATCGGGTTCTTGGAAATACGGACTCTTCAGTATCGTCTACAATACGGCTGTTGCATGGATATGTGCTTTCGCCGTATATCGCATTGCTTTATTATTCTGATTCGTATACATCCTTACCGTCCGGCATTTCTCTTTTTTACTAAAAAAATGTAAATAGATTAATAATTCCTTTGAGTATTTGGTTAAATTAATATTTAATTCGTAATTTTGGGCTGTCAAAACGATTTTATAATGGACTCACAATTCAAAATTGTCGAAATACCGGAAGAATTCAAAGATATAGCTCCCTTTACAGATGCCAATTTCAAAGAAAAGTTGAATGAGCTGGTGAAGGAGCCTGGCTTCAAGCATGCCATACAATATATAATAAAGGATGTCGATTATGATGCTTTTGTCAAAAGCCTTCTGAATGTTGACAATCAGAAGAATTTCCAGTCGAAGATTATGAGGCAATTTCTCGAATATCTCGAGAAATCCACTACGGATGGAATCTCTGTCGATGGTCTGGAGAATGTCACATCAGGCACAAGTTTTACATTTATCACCAACCACAGGGATATTGTACTTGATGCTTCGTTCCTCAATCTTTGTTTTCTTCGACATGATATGCCCGTCACTCAGATAGCTATTGGCAATAACCTGCTGATCTATGAGTGGATCAGCGATCTTGTGAAAATCAACCGTAGCTTCATTGTGAAGCGCGATGTAAAAATGAAGGAGGCTCTTGAAGCTGCAAAACAGCTTTCTGCTTACATTCATTTCACCATCAATACCCTAAATGAATCCGTATGGATCGCTCAAAGGGAGGGTAGGGCAAAGGATTCAAATGATCTTACGCAGGAGAGCGTCATAAAGATGATGTCGCTTGCAGGCGGAGGGTCGGTGAAGGACAATCTGATGATGCTTAATCTTTGCCCCGTGTCCATCTCCTACGAGTACGATCCCAACGATTATCTTAAAGCACGCGAATTTCTTCTTAAACGTCGGAATCCGCAATTCAAGAAATCGCAACGCGATGATCTTTTCAGTATGGAGACCGGCCTGCTCAAGAGTAAGGGCAGGGTGATGTTTCGTATCGACAAATGCATCAATTCAGATTTCCGGCATTTTTCCTCCGATAATCGCACCGAGGTCATCCGTCATGTTTGCAGCCTGATTGACCGTTCTATCCACGCAGGGTATGAGATCTATCCTTGCAATTACATCTCTTTTGATGAGGTGTACGGTACATCTCGCTTTGCTTCACGCTATACTGCTTCCGACGTGGAGAAATTTGATAAGTATATTGAAATGCAGCTTGATAAGGTTGAAGTGCCGGATATCACCACAGAGGAGCGTGAATTCATGCGTCACATGATGCTTACTATGTATGCAAATCCCCTAAAAAACAAACTCGCACGCAATAATCAGGATTAATCATGAGATTCCCTCTTATGCTGGCTATATGCCTTCTCCTTGTCAATATTGGAGTGGACGTGTGTCTATATAAAATTATCAGGCATTCTTCTAATCCCCGAATATGGGCACGTCTACAGAAATGGTCCGCTGTATTGCTTGCCATTGTCATCTTGGTCTTGGCCTGTCTACCCAAACGGGCAGGAAGCGATGGCTCGCTTGTCACCATAATGTGGATTCTTTTTGCTTATATTTCGGTTTATGTTCCGAAATATATTTACTTGATTTTCCGGATTATAGGATCAATTCCTCTGCTTTGGCATGCCGATAGGTGGCGATGGACTTCAGTTCTGGGCATCTTGGTGGGTGTGGTCACTTTTGTCGCCATGTGGTGGGGAGCACTGGTCAATCGTCTTAATATTGATGTCCGGCAGGTTGAGGTGCAGATTCCCAATCTGCCTGCCGATTTCGATGGGTTCACTATCGCTCAGATTTCCGATCTTCATGTCGGCACATTTGGCGATGACACTACCTTTGTTTCGCAGCTCGTCGACAGCATCAATGCCCTGAACCCAGATCTTATTGTGTTCACCGGTGATATTGTCAACCGCAGGTCTGATGAGTTCAAACCTTTCATATCCACCATGAGCCGCCTGAATGCTCCATTCGGAGTTTTCTCGATCATGGGTAACCATGATTATGGCGATTATTCGGATTGGGCTTCAGAAGCCGACAAGAAGCAGGATGTACGCAATCTTTGGGATATGGAGGCTGAGGCTGATATGGAGATGTTGAATAATTCCTTCGAATGGATCCGCTCTGAATCTGATTCCATAGCGCTCATTGGTGTGGAGAACATCGGCGATCCTCCATTCAATGTGTATGGCGATCTCACGGAAGCTTATCCTGACATCAACGATAATAACGTGAAGATTCTTTTGTCGCACAATCCCGCTCATTGGCAGGATGATATTGAGGACAATATCGACACCAATGTGGCTTTAACCCTTTCAGGCCACACGCACGCTATGCAGATTGAGCTGTTCGGTTGGTCTCCGGCTGTCTGGCGTTATCGTAATTGGGGTGGGCTTTACTCTGATTCCACGGGACAGCAGCTTTATGTAAATATCGGAGCTGGCACAGTGGGGATGCCTTTCCGTATAGGTGCAACCCCAGAAATCACCTTGTTCACCCTTCGTCCAAAAAAATAATCCTGTGATTAATATTCCAAATGAAATAGCCTCACGCCTCGATCTGAATGTGAGAAATGTCGAGGCTACAATTTCTCTTCTCGAAGAGGGTGCGTCCATTCCTTTTATCAGCAGATACAGGAAGGAGTGTACAGGGTCGCTCAACGAAGTGCAGATACGCGATATCGAGATTCTACTTAATCAGTTCAAGGAGCTTGAAAAGCGTAAGGCTTATATCATCCAGACCATTGAGTCCATGGGAGCCCTTTCGGATGAGTTGAAGGAGAAAATTGAGAATTCTACTGAGGCTTCTGATCTCGAGGATCTGTATCTACCTTATAAACCAAAACGTCGCACCCGTGCTTCTGTGGCTCGTGATAATGGTCTCGAACCTCTTGCCAAGATGATAATGGCACAGAACTCTCGCGATATCAAGGCTGTAGCTTCAAAATTCGTGGGTGATAAAGTTGAGTCGGTCTCTGATGCTATATCCGGTGCGTCTGACATTATTGCCGAATGGGTCAACGAGCACCAGCGGGCACGTCATGGCGTGCGCAATCGCATGACTCATCGAGCCACTATTTCGGCCCGTATCCCTGTAGGAAAAGAGCAGGAGGCGGCGAAATACCGGAATTACGGTGATTATTCATCAAGTGTGCGCAGATGCTCCTCGCATCAGTATCTTGCCCTGCGCAGGGCTGAGCGTGAAGGGCTTCTTAAGGTCAGCATCGGCATTGATGATCAGGAAGCTTTGCAGTTCATTGATGGTCTGGTGGTCCGTAAGGGTGCTTCTCCTGATTGTGCTGCCATAGTTTCTGAGGCCGTAAAAGATTCCTACAAGCGCCTGATGCTCCCGTCGATCATCAATGAGATGTCTGCGGTATGGAAGAAACAGGCTGATGATGAGGCTATCCGTCTATTTGCCGACAATCTTCGTCAACTCCTTATGTCTCCTCCGCTCGGTCGCAAAAGGGTGATGGGCATTGACCCTGGTTTCCGTACGGGCTGTAAGGTGGTGTGTCTCGACGAGCAGGGAAATCTGCTACATAATGATGTGATTTATCCGCAACGTGAGCGAGTCACGTCTGCACGCAGGATAAGCAATCTCGTAGAGGCTTATAAGATTGATGCTATCGCGCTCGGAAACGGCACTGCAAGTCGTGAGACTGAGCAATTCCTGAAGGTGGTTCATTTTCCGCGGGAGGTTCAGGTCATTGTTGTAAATGAAAGTGGTGCTTCCATCTATTCTGCATCCGATATTGCAAGAAGGGAGTTCCCTGACAAGGATGTCACCGTGAGGGGAGCGGTATCTATCGGACGCCGTCTTATCGATCCTCTTGCCGAACTTGTGAAGATCGACCCTAAATCGATAGGAGTGGGGCAGTACCAGCATGATGTCGACCAAGGAGCCCTAAAGGATTCTCTCGATTATACTGTGATGAGTTGTGTCAATCTCGTCGGTGTGAATGTCAACACTGCTTCTCCTGAGCTTTTGTCGTATATTTCTGGCATTGGTCCGTCGCTCGCCGGAAATATCGTTGATTACAGGGCGCAGAATGGCGATTTCCGCTCGCGTCGTGATTTGCTTAAGGTCCACCGTATGGGCGACAAGGCTTTCCAACAGTGTGCAGGATTTCTTCGCATTCCTGATGGAGACAATCCTCTGGATAACACTTCTGTCCATCCTGAAAGCTACGGAATAGTGGAGAAGATGGCTGGTGATATCGGGGTGGATGTTGCTGACCTAATCAGTAATGACGAGCTCTTGGGGAAAATTCAGGTTGAACGTTATGTCACTGAATCCGTAGGTATGCCGACGCTAAACGATGTAATTGCGGAACTCCGTCATCCGGGCCGTGATCCACGCAACGAAATAGAGGTGTGGGAATTCGATTCTTCAATATCGGATATCGAGGATGTGAAACCAGGAATGGTGCTAAATGGTATCGTGAATAATATTACCGCTTTTGGAGCTTTCGTAGATATCGGCGTGCATGAGAGTGGACTTGTGCATATCTCCCAGCTCGCCGATAGGCGCGTGGCTAATGTGGGAGATGTGGTCCGTATCAATCAGCATGTCCGTGTACGAGTTCTTGACGTTGACCTTGATCGCCGTCGTATTTCTTTGACCATGAAAGGTGTCGACTGATTTTTCAATTCTCTGACAGATGTCTACAGCATATTTAGGAATCGGTTCGAATGTCGCCGATGCCATCTATCGGATTGAGAAGGCACTCGAACTTTTGTCTGAGAGAGGCTGCCTGGTGGTCGCTCGTTCTGACATTTATCAGGTGTCAGAACCGTATTTCAATATTGTCGCTAAAGTCCGTACGGCGATGTCGTTCAATGATCTTTTGACTCTTTCTAAGAATATCGAATCGCTTCTCGGACGTTTGCCCCATGACAAGGGCGATAAAGTTGTGCCCTTGGACATTGATATTGTGGTGTTTGACGGTCAGCTAATTCGCGAATCGGACTTCAACGCGGCTTACTTTTCAGTGGGATATTATGGGATTGTTGACAACGTTATTTCGTGAAATTCGTGAAATTATAAAAAGTGATAAATTTTTGACTCCATTTTATTTTGCCAATTCAGAAAAAGTCCGTACCTTTGCACTCGATTTCCAATCATTAATAATATATAAACTCATTTAACAATGAAGTACGAAACCGTTTTCATTTTAACTCCCGTTTTGTCTGATGATCAGA
>CAYZPI010000014.1:0-45429 GCA_964480085.1 uncultured Bacteroides sp.
ACGGAGGTGAAGATCGTAAATATGAAGGACTCAGTCAGACTGAATACCTTGATGCTGCCTTGCGTTACATTGAACGCACTAAAATATTCCAGACTGAAACGGATGCAATATACCTGATGTTGACAAAAGTTGATAAGACTGGAGTTGTTGGGCAGGAACTCGTAAGAGTCCTTTCTGAATACATTGATGAAAACTATAAAGGTTTTTATCAAGGACTTGAAAAGATTTGTCGTGATTATGAAATCAATGGTGGTAAGGTGGAACGAATACCTTTCTCCTTAGGCAAAGTATGTTTTCAAGACTATTGCCTTTTCAATGAATCTCCGGCAGCGAATGTAGTAAAGAAACTTTTAATCAGATCCAAAGGGTTTAAAAACGGTAAACTTCAAAAGGGTCTTAACATATTCAAACGATGAACAAAATAGGATTCCGAATTTATCGGTTCAAAGAAGGTCCGTCAATCGGACTAACTGTAAACGAAGGAGACTGGACGAAAAAAGTCGTCGACATTCGTGACATCCTTAAGCTATATAACTCAGAGGATGAATCTAAGTTTGCGATGTTTCTAAGCTTCAGTGAAACCGGAGCTTACATAACAGTCGCTCGTGCCATTTCTGGTCGTGGAGGTGATAATACTGCGGCATGGATCTATATCCCCAATAGCATTGAGGTAAGTGGAGCTGAAATACTTCCGATAATAGATGTTGTCAAAGAAGAGCTCTCAGCCTCCAAGTGCAACACAGAAAGGCTTACTCAATTATTCTCAAAAGAATATAGAGAGATTGAGGTAGCTGCATACATGTCCTCTTCATCAGAAAAGATATTTGCAAAGAGAAATGATGTTTTTTATCCATTAAAAGATATTCTGGGAAATAAGATATATCAACCCATCTACTCAAACTACCATGCAATTTTAATTGAAACGCAAAATGGAATGGAGATTGTGGACAAGAATGTGAAAGATATTACCACCCAACCGCTGGATGAGACATTGGTTTTCTCTCCCCCGGTAGCACAGGATCTCCCGAATGGCGTTACTGTTCATTTCAATTCTCCGGGCTATCCTCAGTTCAGGCAACCAATTCGTAAGAATATGGAAGAGAACGTGGACCTTATCTTCCGTCGTCGTGGATTTGATGATATTCCATTCATGACTAGTGTTGAAGAAAACAATCAAATCTGCGGTGTTCCCCTGTTTGATTGGAAGAAATCCATTTCAAGAGATTTCTTTAAAGTTGTTGCAGCACATAATCCCAACATAAACTTGACAAGTGGTGCTACAATATCTGTAAATGGCGAGGAGCTAAAATGGAATCGTCCTATAACTATAATTGAGAGTAATGCAAGGCAGGCTATCGTTCGCATCTCAGTCAATGGTTATGAGCCAGTTGAAGAATACCTCGATATAATTGATACTACTACACCAATAACAATTGGATTACATCGTGCCGAACGTACTCAAAAGTGGAAAATTGAGCTTAAAAATGCCCAAACAGCTGAGATGACGTTGCGATCTAAATATCTTTCGTGGGATAAGTATGAAAGCCCAATAAAAGGATATAGCCGCGAGGATGGTGTTCTACGATATACCAACGTTGGTGCACTTAAACAAAGGACTATCGGATTTCTTATTGCTGTAGCAACTTTTTTTGTTATCTGCATCTGTGTTGCTGCGTATGAGTGGTTTGACAATCACAACTTTACATGGCAATTAGGCTGGCCTCTTGTTAAAGTTGAGAAAATTGGTTCCCACAATTATTCTACGGTTTCAGATGTAGAAGAACCGACTATACAGAGTGATATAAATGAAGGTAGCTCGGAACAAAACATTTCAGAGAATGAGAAATCGCTTGATAAAGCCATATCATACCTAAATAATACAACCGGAATATGGCGTCTTGATTCGTTGAGAAACTATGGTCTAGAACAACTTTTTGAGGAACTAAATACATATGAGGTAGATAGTATTCTTCGTAGAACGGAGTTGCAACAATCCTCTCGATTTAAAGAGATAATTGATGTCATCAAGCTAAATAGAAATAAGATTCTTGCCAACAAGGATAAATCTTATAAAGGACCTTATTGTAAAGATGGCGAAATAACTGTAGATAATTATATTAAGAAACTTAACAAGCACATTGATGAGACTCCCGCCCCATCTTCAGAAGGAGTTGTAAGTAAAGCTGCAAAAGATGCTCAAACTGCATCAAAATCATCTTCGAGTCAAAAAGAGCAAGCTAAAGATTCTAAAGGTTCTTCATCGAGTAAAAAAATTAGTCGCGGGAATACACTTGACGACAAAGATAAGAAATAATGAAAACTTCAGTAAAAATATTGCTCCTTGTATTGTTTTCAATTGGAGCTATCGCTGGTGTACTCGTGTTTGCAAAAACGCGAGTAGCACCTCCTTCAAACCTTGAATTAGTAAATCAATATTCAATAAATCTTGAGTCTGAAACTAAGTCTTTTGATAACATAAAAGATTTCTCTGAAAGTAGAACCGCGTACACCCGAATTGATGATCGTCTCCAGCGTTTCCTAAATGAGAATGCAATAGACTCTAAGGTTTCGGACGAGTATAGAAAGAAGATTGATGAAAGCTATGGAAAGGTTCTATCATCTTACAGCTATGGGCTTCTTCAAAAATCTGTATGGACAGAGGAGCAGTTGAACGAAATGCTAACAATGCTTTCATCCTTAAAGGCTGATAAACTCACAACTGGAGAGTATGCAGTTACTGAAGACTTTATCGCATCAGCTAATAAAATCAATAATATTGTAGAGGAATATCGTGCAGCCCTCCGCTTATCCAGAAATATTTCCTTCTATGGTGTGAATGATGCATCTACTAGAATCCAAAAAGCAAAAAGCTATAGGTCCGCAGACTATCTAAAAAATAATGCAGCACTTGTCAATGCTCTGGATAATCTTCCCAGTCGCATAGCCCGATCGCATTACAATCATGTAAATAGTCTTGTAAATGCTTTGGGTAATTATGGTAACGTCACAAAAGAATATTATATGAACACCTTAATTCCCCGTGCGGACAATGCAATAACAGAATACAAAAATACAAAAATTTATGGTGGTAGTAAGCCAAGCGTTTCTGATTTGGAAAATAGAGCCGTAAGTTTGGTAACATCTGCAATGAACTATTATGGAAACTATTATGTAAATTAAAATGGATAAAATGAAGTATGTGGTATTAATCGTGCTCTTTAGTTCAACATTGGCTTTCAGGGCATGGAGTCAGGATAATACTGATACAACCTCCGTTAAACAAGCCAATATTGTAAGTCTACCGGATAGTATAGAAGCTCTGTTGAACAATAATAAAGCAACTATTGACTCGCTTGTTAATGCTAACAACGCTTTAAAAGGCTCACTAATAGACTCGCAGAAGGAGACCGAAAGCAAGAATCGCGATATTTCTAACTTACAGCACAAAATTGATGAGCTACAGAATATTACGATTAAGCGTCTTGAAGCATCAAACGATACGTTGCAAAGACGCCTCATTAGTATGGCATCGAATTTTTTGTATATCCCTTATGACGAATACAGTATTCAAGAGATTGCAATTCCTGCATTCCTCTCAACAAAAGGCACGCCGGCTTATGCACGTTATCAAAACAGATTACCTCTTCTACAGAATTATAAGTCTGATATCGAAAGTCTTGTAAATAGCTTGTCTCAGATGGAGAAGGATATGGAAGTCGGATTAACAGAGTATAGGAATAAGAAAGCAACTGAGCACTTGAATAATCTGCAAGCAACCCCATTATATCAAAGATATACCTCGTATGATGACTGGGAAAATACATACCTCGGTGAGCAAATCCGAATGGTCTACACTATGCTTAAATCTCCCTCGGTAGATACATCATCCAAATTAAAGAAAATTCGTACAAATCTTGAAGGACTCCTAAATAACGACTAAATGAGACGCTTATTCTATATCCTCTGTTCTTTTATGCTGGTTGCCTCTGTCTGTAATACTATGGACGCTCAATCATTATTGCAAACTGCGAAGAAAGCAGAACAACGTGCAAAAGAACTAAAGCAGCAGGAAACATCACGCTATAATACTATTGTTGACTCTAGGGACCTGGGCAAGTATAATCAGTATATTGCAGACTATCCAAGAGGTAACAAGACGCAAGAAATAAGGAACAGAGCAGAGGAACTGAAATTATGGAATACAGCTAAGTTATCAAATACCATTGCTGGATATGAAAGCTATCTTAATAACACGAAATACCATTGGTATGATACAGATGCGAATAGCGCAATTCGGTCATTAAAGCAAAAAGCGGAGAAGCAAGTATGGGATAAGGTTGTTGCGGTTAATACGATTGAAGCGTATGAACAGTATTTACAACAAAATCCAAATTCCGGATACCGTTTAGATGCAGAAAAAGCAATTAATCGTCTTAAAGGTACGATTGAGTGGCAAAAGATAAATGGGACAAATAATATTGCCGAACTGCAAAGATTTATATCTTCCTATCCTCATGCAACAGAAATAAATGGAGCTACATTACGTCTGCATGAGTTAAAGGGTGTTCAACATTATAACGAAGGTAATTTAGGAGCGGCTTATACCGAATTCTCACAGATAAGCAGAGACAACCTTTCATACGTCAATCGTAAAACATATGATGATGTTATGGAATACCACGAGTTCACCGACATAGGAAAATATCCAACCGAAACATCATTGATGACTTTTATGAGAAAATACCCTAATAGTAAATATTCTGATCAGGTAAGTAATATGCTGTCCATTTCAAAAGCTCGAAATTTTGGCGACCATGCATCCTCTTATGATTATAATCAGGCGTTAAGCTACGCAAAAGATTCTTACACAAGACACTATGTACAGTCATATATTTCTATGAATAAAAAGAAACAAAAAGAACGTAGAAATGCATTAAAGTCTTGGGAAAGAGAGCAAAATGGAGGATCTGTCAATTTTGGTTTCAATCTTCTGGATGTAGGGCTCAACGGAGCCTATGATGATTGTACACAATGGTACTATAATATTGGTTTGATGCTAAGATTTGGAAATTTTAAAGACAGAATACAACTTGCCATAGGATTAAAGCCAGGTATAATTTGTTATACAGAAGAATCTAATCCAGGAAGTCACTATTACGATTATTATAATGAGACATTCTTTGACTACCACCTACCGATTGTTGGCCAGCTCAAGCTTAATCTATTTAATTCATCGGAAAATTCAAGATTCTTTATATATGGGGATTTCCAATATAATGCTGTTCGAGTTGATTATATCGAGAGTGATATGGCATGGAGTGCAGGATGTGGTTTCGCATGGAAACACTTTGACTGGGCATTCTATTATAGGCAAGATATCGGAGAAGCCAGATATTATGATTCCAGATACCTTCACAATATTGGAATGTCAATGATATACTATTGGCAGCTTTAGAATATCTGTATACTCTTCCTAAATGTTATACTTGTTAATATTTCGGTAAATATATCCAGTCATTCTGATCAATAGCCGTTCTGTTTGGACAGTTCAGGTGTAGCCTAAGGAACGAACATTGTCTTCAGTTTCAGCATCTTGACGATCAAAATGGGTGAACCCTGTGACTATGAACTTATTGTAGAGCACCAGTTAAGTCATAAGAGGACAATGCTCCATAACACAGAGCTTTCATTATCCAATTAATTCAAAAACACATCTTTCTTTGCACAATAGTAGTGGTGCGATATAAAGCTAACCACTATGATTAAAATATTAGAATTTAGTTAAATACAAGAGGACATTGATTTTAGATTTGAAATTGACTTATTAGTCTTGTTGTTCACAGCGTCAAGATTATGAATCAAGGTAAGTTTATATTTTCCCAGGTCATCGAGTTTATACCGCGCTATCAGTTTGACAAATTGGTAAAACAGTATAAGGGAGACTGGCATGCAAAGAATCTCAACAGCTACTCTCATTTGCTTCATCTGCTTTTTGGTCAGTTGACGGGATGTGACTCGCTTCGAGATATATGTCTGTGTTTTTCAGAATTGTATTCGGTAGTCAAAGCTCCATCTAGGACAAAAGCAATCGGCACACATGATGAGACTATAGAATCAAGCTACGGCTACTCAAAAGGTAAAATCATCTTTGATTGAAAGTGAGATTATTTTCTTGCGTAAATTTTACCCAAAATATTTTATAATTAAAAATCTTTATACTAATTTTGCAGTGTAAAAATTACCCAAGATAATGAGACGAGATAATATTGACCGAATTTCAAAATCCAAGGCAGTACTCCGCGGAGCAATCTATGGAGACATCATTGGCTCCTTATACGAGTGGAATAGCACAAAAGATTACAATTTCAAGCTCTGTACTAAATTTAGCCGATTCACGGATGACACAGTATGCTCTATCGCTGTGGCGGATGCTATAATTTCCGATATGAACTTTACCTGGAGTCTCCAAGAATGGTGCCAAAAGTATCCTGAGGCGGGCTATGGCGGTAAGTTTAGACACTGGATTGTATCAGAAAATCCTATGCCTTACGGAAGTTACGGCAACGGATCAGCAATGCGAGTAAGCGCAGCAGGAGCGTTGGCCATTTCGGTCGAAGAGTGTCTTTCTCTTGCAGAAACGTCTGCGAGTGTAACGCATAATCACCCGGAAGGCATCAAAGGCGCACAGGCTGTGGCATTGGCAATATTCCTGTCGCTGGAAGGTAAGGAAAAGGATTTTATCAAACAGGAACTTGAGGGTCGTTTTGAGTATGACTTGTCTCGTGACTACGATGAAATCCAAAAGGACTACCGTTTTCAAGTAAGTTGTCAAAAGAGTGTACCGGAAGCGATAATTGCGTTTCTGATTAGCGAAGATTATGAGTCGGCGGTTAGACGCGCCGTAGCATACGGAGGTGATGCCGATACCCAGGCTGCGATTGCCGGAAGCATAGCAGCTGCCTACTACGGTGAAATCCCGGAGACTATCATAAATGAGTGTATGGCAAAACTTCCGAATGAGATGAAGAATGTGATTGCAAAGGTTGACAGAGAAATAGAGTCAAGATATGGAAGAGAATAAGTATTGCTATAAATACCCTCATCCCTCCGTCACGACCGACTGCGTGATTTTCGGTTTCGATGGAGAAAAACTGAAAGTGCTATTGATTCAGCGTGGTATTGAACCGTATAAAGGCAAATGGGCTTTGCCGGGTGGTTTCTTGAAGCCGGATGAATCGGCAGAGACCGGTGCTTTGCGCGAACTTCGGGAAGAAACCGGACTTGCAAATGCTTATATTGAGCAATTTCACACCTATTCGGAACCCGACCGTGACCCGCGTGAAAGAGTTATAACCATAGCCTATTTTGCACTGGTAAAAATTCAAGAGGTGAAAGGAGGTGATGACGCTGCGGAAGCACGATGGTTTGCGATTGACAATGTGCCTCAACTTGCATTTGACCATGATGTAATTCTCAGAGATGCCCTCTGTAGACTTCGTGAGAGAATCCATTTTCACCCGGTAGGTTATGATTTGCTACCTGAAAAGTTTACGTTGAAAGAACTTCAGACACTATATGAATCAATTCTCGATGTACGTTTTGACCGACGCAATTTTGCGAAGAAAATGCTGCATCTCGACATCTTGACACAACTGGATGAAACGGTATGGCCGACTCCCAAGCGAGAAGCCTATCTCTTTACGTTTAATATCGAAAAGTACAACGAGCTAAAACAACGAGGTTTTCGCCTTGAATTTTGATTATGGAGGATAAATTCAATCTAAGCCGATTCATTGAAGCGCAATCATATTCCTATGACAATGCTTTGCACGAACTTCAAAACGGTAGAAAAACGTCACACTGGATGTGGTACATTTTCCCACAACTGAAAGGTCTGGGACACTCTTATAATTCAAATTATTATGGTTTGTCGGGCAAGGATGAAGCCAAAGCATATCTGGGAAATCCTATCCTTTCCGAACGTCTTAGGAATGTATGCGGCGCTATTCTTGGATTGGACACCTCCGATGCTCGCAGCGTGCTTGGCGGGATTGACAGCCATAAACTGCGCTCATCTATGACACTATTTGATATGGTTGCACCGGACGATGTCTTTGCAGCTGTTCTGAATAAGTTCTATGGTGGCAGCAGAGACAGACGTACTACCGATTTAATAGAATATATCGACTGACAGTATTACCCGCAAAAAGTAAAGTTGACTGGGAGGCAGGACGGGGGTGCCCTGCCTCCCAGTCACATTGTCTGTGTTGGCAATTACCTTATTAGCTCATAACCAGTGGAGCGATGACCTTCAAGTTGAGACTGCGAAACTTAGAGTTTTTGCTGATTGCATTATGGTTGCGGGACTTGAATCAGCGACTGTCAGAGAGCACCTCTGCTACAACCACAGCATTATTATGGGCTTCATCCTTAGAAGAATTCTTCCCAACGGTTATCGGGATCAGTATGAAACCATTCCCTCAGCTCAGTTGATGGTGCAATATCCTTGTCCCACCGATCATAGTGGAATGTTTCGTGTACCGCATTTATGCAACGGACCCGACAGGTAAGATAATCGCAGAAGTGACATTCCCGACTAAGGACTGCATCTCTACCATCGATCATACCTTTGTGGATTCATCCCTGAGAGGACAGGGTGTGGCTGCGGAGCTGGTCAAGCTCGCAGCCGACAAGATCCTTGCCGACGGCAACAAAATCGGGGCAACATGCACATACGCTCTTGGATGGTTTCATCGTCATCCCGAATATACGGTGGTCTTCTCCAGTCCAGCCGCTTGCCGAATTGACCGACAATAAACAATTTATGAAAAAAATCTTTCAAAGGGTTGACAGACCCAACGCCACCGTATTGATGCCATATTGATGCGTTCAAACATGTAGACAAAACCTCAGAAATGCTTGCATATATTATTGGAATACTGTATTTTTGCAGTCATAAATATAGTATATCATGCAATTAGTGACACCACACGATTCCTACAGAGCAACCCACCATGGATGCAGAACCTTAAATAATTTTCGGAATAGATAACCATGGACAGATTATACTCTTTCAAAATAGAGGAATTAAATTCATACCGCGAAGGCAAGAGGCTTGAGGCTAAATCGGCAAAAGGAGGGCTGCCCAACTCCCTATGGGAAACCTATTCTGCCTTCGCCAACAGCGAGGGTGGTGTTATAGTGTTGGGAATAAAGGAAAATGAGGATGGTTCATTTCTTATTGAGGGACTCAAAGATGCTGCAAAACTTGAAAAAGATTTCTGGAATCTCATAAACAACCGTCAGAAAGTAAGCACCAATATCTTAACTGACCGTTTGGTGAAGATTGAACGTATAGAAGGCAAAGAGATTATAGTCATAAGAGTTCCACGTGCAGACCGGACAACCTTAATCCTAAGTTATGGAGGGAATCAGCCTGATATACAGGCTATGAAGCTCCTTTATGATGAACCTGACGGAATCATCATAAAGGATACACTGTATGATCCGATGGACACCTATATAAATATCAGCAAGGGAGAAAGCACCGACCAATCACCGACCAAGCACCGACCAAGTACCGACCAAGCACCGACCAAGTACCGACCAAGCACCGACCAAATCATTAAAGTCATAATGTCAATGAATGATGACTTTATGACACTTAACGAAATTATGGTCAGCATGGGATTAAAACATCGGCCATCATTCAGGAAAAACTATTTTGTACCCTCTTTGGATGATGGTGCAATAGAACCACTCTATCACGACAATCCAAAGCATCCAAAACAGCGATACCGGCTGACAGAGGGAGCTAAAGAATGGAAAGCTGACAATCAATGACAAAATCAGACCATTATCATTGAGAGATATCATGGCGGAGAATAATCGGATATCCAGTGGGAATCCACATCTTATGAATCATGTAGAATATGGAAGGTAAAGGCAAGATATTGATTGTGGACGACAATGAGGATGTGCTGCTGTCGCTGCACATGCTTCTTAAGAACCGCGTCGAGGCGGTGAGGGTCATCTCGCGGCCTGAGAGGATCGGCGAGTTCATGGACTCGTTCGTCCCGGATGTGATAATGCTTGACATGAATTTCAGGCGCGACGCCATCAGCGGCGAGGAGGGCTACCAATGGCTCGACTTCATCCTGAAAAAGGATCCGAAGGCGGTGGTGCTTTTCATCACTGCATACGTGGATACCGAAAAGGCTGTGCGCGCCATCAAGGCGGGCGCTGTGGATTTCATCCCCAAGCCCTGGGACAAACATAAGTTGCTCGGCATAGTGGAGAGCGCGGTGGAGCTCAGCCACTCGCGCAAGGGCGCCAGGGAAGACAATGCTCCCGGCGCCGCCGGCGGCTCCGATGAGCCTGTGATGATCGGTGAGAGCGAGGCGATGCTGACGCTGCGGCGCCAGATAATGAGGATTGCCTCCACCGACGCCAATGTGCTTGTCACGGGCGAGAACGGCACGGGCAAGGATGTAGTGGCCCGACTGCTCCACCACCATTCACGCCGTGCCGCAGAGCCATTCGTGGCAATCGACCTGGGCACTGTGCCGGAGCAATTGTTCGAAAGCGAGCTTTTCGGCTACGAGAAAGGCGCCTTCACTGATGCCAGGACTGCCAAGCCCGGGCGTATAGAGACAGCCGACAAGGGCACCGTATTCCTCGACGAGATAGGCAACCTCATCCTTCCGGCACAACAAAAGATACTCACGCTCATAGAGAAGCGCACGGTATCGCGTCTCGGCTCCACCAAGGTGAGGAATGTGGACGTGCGCATCATCGCCGCCACCAATGCCGACCTCGGACGCATGGTGGCCGACGGCTCTTTCCGCCAGGACCTCCTATACCGCATCAACACCATTGAGCTCCACATCCCCCCGCTTAGGGAGAGGGGCGAGGACATCATACTGCTCGCCGATTATTTCGCCGGCAAGATAGCCGAAAGGTACAGGCTCGACAAACCCCGCCTATCAGCCTCCGCACGGGATAAGCTGATGCGCCACTCATGGCCGGGCAATGTCAGGGAGCTGCAGCATGTGATGGAGCGGGCCATAGTGCTTGCCACGGGCGACGAGCTCACCGCCGACGACGTGGCCGTGTCGCACACCCGGCAGGATGTGCCGGCGAAGGAGACCCTCAACCTTGAAGCGTTGGAGCGGGAAGCCATAATGCGGGCTATCGGACTCAGCGCGGGCAATCTCTCGCAGGCCGCCGAGCTGCTCGGCATATCACGCTATGCCTTGTACCGCAAAATAGAGAAATACGGGCTATGAGCATATTCAACCGCAAATCCATCACCCGCCTGCGCCGTATGGTCGAGGCCCTGCGTTCGCGCGACCTGTCGCTGTGGTTCTCCACCGACGGGCTACGGGGCGAGGAGAAGAAGCTTGCCGAGGAAATCAACGGAGTGGTGTCGGATTTCCGTTCCGAACTGCTACGCCAGGAAGCCCTCTACGGATGCTACGAGGCGATGCTCAATCAGGTGAATGCCGCACTGATAGTGGCTGCCGAGGATGACGAGGTGCGGTGGATGAACGACAAGGCCGTCCGCGAGCTTTGCGGCTACCGTGTGTATTCGCTCTCGATGCTGAAAGCCGTGAACCCGGAGTTGCCCGGCGTGCTTCGCAGCCTCAAGGTGGGCGAAGAACGGTTGGTTAACATGAATATTGACGACCACGATACCCAGCTGAAGGTGTCGATGGTGAGATATTCCCGGCAGGGAACCGACTTAAGGCTGTTCTCGATCGAGAACGTACAGTTCGTGCTGCAGCAGAACGAGCTCGCGGCGCAGCGCAAGCTCGTGAGCGTGCTCACCCATGAGATCATGAACTCGCTCTCGCCCATAATCTCGCTGTCCGACTCCCTGTGTGAGGTATGCGGCGAAGGCCAGCCGCTCGACAGCGATTCCATCCAGGCACTCAATGCCATACACCGGCGCAGCAGCGGCCTGCTGACATTCGTTGAGAATTACCGCCGCCTCTCGCGTCTATCGCCGCCGGATGCCGAATGGGTGAAGGTAGCCGGCATCATCGAGGTGGTGCGCAATCTTTTCCCCGACCCTTACATCCGCTTCTACGTGGAGGATGATGACATAGAGCTACATCTGGATGCCCGGCAGATGGAGCAGGTGCTGATAAATCTCGTGAAGAATGCGCGTGAGGCTTGCCTGCAGGTGGCGAAGCCGGAGATTGAGGTGCGCACACACGCCGACCATGCCAACCGACGTTACCTCATCTCAGTCACCGACAATGGCGAAGGCATCTCGCCCGTCTCCATCGACAAGGTGTTCGTGCCCTTCTTCACCACCAAGCCGCAGGGTTCGGGCATCGGCCTTGCATTATCCCGCCAGATAGTTAGCGCCCACGGCGGCATCATCAAGGTTCGCAGCGAAGGCGGCTCCACGGTGTTCACGGTAAGCCTGCCCCTCGACTATCGCTAAACAGTCGGCGCTTCACATACGGTCGGGTTCGAGGATGAAAGTGACGTTGAAGCCCGGAGCCTGATAGTCGGCGAGGCGCAGTATCATGCCCTGCATCAGCAGAATCTGGCGGGAGAGAGCAAGTCAGATGCCCGAACCATGCGGCTTGGTGGTGAAGAAGGGAATGAATATCTCACGTGCCACATCCTGGGATGTGGCAAATCCACACTGCTCAACATATTGGGATTGCTCGACAATCCCACGGAAGGCACCTACCTGCTCAATGGCCGCGACGTGAGCAAGCTGAAGGAAAGCGAGCGCACCGAAATACGCAAGGGCACCATAGGATTCGTGTTCCAGAGCTTCAACCTCATCGACGAACTGAATGTGTACGAGAAGGTGGAGCTGTGATAAGTGATAGGTTATAGTGAATAGTGCATAAGTAATAATTCATGCGGAGCAGCAGAGGACTCGCAGAGATAGGCCTTAGCTGCTCCGCATGATGCTTTCTGTATTCGAGTCCGGACGTTGACAAAGAGCCAGCGTCCGGACTCGACAGTGGAAATCATTGTCTCGGTGATGAAACTTTTGAAATTTTTTCGTATCTTCGTGCCCGGATTGAACACCGAGGCGACAATCGAACGTACTCGGTCAAATGGCCGAATCATATTCGTATTATCATCAATATCCAAATCATGAAAAAAGACAAGTTAAAACTCGCCTTACTCACCTTGACAGGCGTTATGGCAGCTCCGGGAGCCGTAGCCGAAGACCTCGTCGGAGCGGCTGACCCGCCAAGCGTGGTGGAGCAGTGGACTGAGGTGACTACCTCAGCCAAAATTATCGACATAAACTTCAGCGACTCATCATGGCCCGACACCTGGGGCGACTCAGGCACAGGCATACAGTGTCCGGAATACGAGTCGGGCAGATATGTCAATCTGATACTTGAAGTCCCTGCCAATGGATCGCAGGAAATCAAGTATCCCGTGCTGTTTCATAACTGCGTTTTCGCAAACAAAGAATCATACAGCACATTGGCCGGAACAACAGCGGCGTTCGCCCGTCAATACTACGAGGGGCAAAAAGCTGTGACCTACAATGACTGGACTCAGCCGGAACACACCTTATATCTTGAAGACAATATCACATACAGGGATCAGGGTGGAAACCGTTCGCCCAATCATGGCGAAGCCGGATTCGTGCAGATGTGCCGCAGTGCCTCAGATGACGGTGTGACGTCGCTTCACGGCTGGATGGAAATTGACCATATCCCATATATAGACCGTGTGCAATGGTCATGGTCATCGACCTCATGGGGGCGCGGCATCAAGTGTGACTACAAGGTTGGCGACGGTGAGTGGCAGCCACTGGTATGGATGGGTTCTGAAAAACACAAGTCGGGCTATACCATATTCTCTGACCAGGGCTATTTCATGGAGAATGTGATAGACGCCCATGATGTGTCGTTGCGGTGGCGCGTGTGGGATGGCGATGGTGCCATCAATTCACCCGACCAGGTGCAGACAGCTCCGTTCAGCTGGCAGAAGATAGATCCGCTCGCACAGCGTCAGGCTCCCCGTGTACATAAAGTGAGAATCTACGGCGACGAAATCACAGCCGAGCAGGCTGCTTTTGCTAAAGCCAATCCCGTGGGTGACGTAGGAGAGATTACAGACCTCTCCAACTTCGGTGTATCCGACGGACCCCAGGCTCCGGATGCAGATGCGCCGGTGATGTTGCTCTTCGTCAACCCCGACGACACGGGTGATTACACGACGATACAGGCCGCGGTGGATGCGGTGCCTGAAGGACACCGAGGCATCATCTATATCGCTCCCGGAGTCTATGACGAGAATGTATATGCCGGGCGTAAAGGTGGCAAGACGAAATTCATAAGTCTCATAGGCTCTGACCCCGAGACCACTGTGCTCACATCATCGACGCACCGCTCCTCGAATTCCGGCAGCTACCTCGACTGCACTGCCCTTAATGTATTCTCGCCTTGTTTCTATGCCGAGAACCTCACCATACGCAACACATCCGGCAATGTGGGTCAGGCAGAGGCACTCTTCACCAACGCAGACTCACACATCTTCAAAAACTGTGTGATATCGGGCTATCAGGATACTTACAAGGCCAACGGCGGTTCCAGGGGATATTTCACAGGATGCCGCATAGAGGGAGCTGTCGATTTCATCTATGACGGAGGTCTCGAATGGTTTGATGATTGCAGTATTGTCAGTGTAGCCTCGTCAGGCTATATTACGGCTCCGGCAGATGCCATGCTCAAGATGACCGATGTGAAGTATCCGCAGCTGAGCACCTCGCCTTTCTACGCCGGGTTGTTTTTCCGCAACTGCGAACTCGTCAATGGTAGCGGCAACGCGAGTGCATCGGTATATCTCGGACGTCCCTGGAAAGAAGGCTGCGGAACGATGATGCTCAATTGCAGATATGGCAGCCATATCCATCCGGCCGGATGGAGCGCGTGGAACGGCACGGAGAATAAGTCATCACTATTTGAATACAACAATGTGAATCTCGATGGCACACCGGTGGATGTGAGCCGTCGCGCCACCTTCTCGCATCAGGCAACAAACGCAGAGGTGGAGGCTTATTTCAATCCCGATTATATCTTTGGAGTGGCTTCAACGGTGCCATTCGACTACAAGGGTGTCCTCGCCGGCGTGGGCGCACCCCACGATTTCTCCCTTTCTCCTGCCACTATACATTGGGAGGGTGATGGCGCAGGATACATCATCTACCGAAACGGAGAAGCGGTGGCGATTACAGCCGAATCAATCTATTATCTTCCCGAAGGCGAGGATGCGTCGGCCTACAGCGTGGCTGCTGTCTCGCGGCACGGAGTCATGTCGGCCCCTGTCGCGGTGTCATCTTCGACACGTCTCACCGCATTTCCCACAGCCGAAGGTTTTGGCAAATATGCCACCGGTGGCCGTGGCGGCGAGGTGGTGAAAGTGACCTCACTTGCCGATGACTCCAGCGAGGGCACTCTGCGTTGGGCTTTCAATCAGCATAAAGGCAAGCCGATCACAATAGTATTCGAGGTGAGCGGAGAGATAGCATTGTCATCAGACTTGCGCATCAACCGTGCCAACTGGACACTTGCGGGCCAGACCGCTCCCGGCGAAGGTGTAGTGATCACTCACAACAAGATGAACTTTGGCGGATCACAGAACTTCATAGTGCGCAACATGCGTTTCCGTATCGGACAGAAGGACAAGGCCGGAAATATCCTCGCTCAAAATGCAGTAGGAGCAGAGAATTGCGCCAACTTCATCTTCGACCACTGTTCGTTCGGGTGGTCAGTGGAAGAAAACATGAACACAGCCGACAGCCATTTCCTCACAGTGCAGTATTCTATGGTACATGAGGGTCTGCTCAATGCCGGTCACTCAAAGGGAGCCCGCGGATATGGTTGCCAATGGGGTGGGTCGCCTGCTACTTATCACCACAATTTGTTGGCTCACAACAGCTCGCGCTCACCACGAATCAACGGTGCGCGGGGAGAGGACTTTGTGGTATTCCTCGAATACATCAACAACGTAAACTACAACTATGGCAGCCGCGGCGGTTGCTATGGCGGAGAGAACACGGCCAACATCCAGGAATATAATGGCCTTAACTCAGCCCATGATTGCAATTTCATCAACAATTACTACAAGGCAGGGCCTTATTCCAACACAAGTCGCGTGACTTTCGTCAATTCAAGTTATGCCCGTTCCGGCGCCACTTCATGGGCTCCCGCCAAATGGTATGTCGCAGGCAACGTGGCCGACCGCTTCCCATCGGCCACAGCCGACAACTGGACGGCAATGGAGGCCGAGGTGTATAAATTGTCTGATATCAGATCTGACCAGCGCATCGTCACACAAACTCCATATTACAAATACACAAGGGCCGCACTCATAGGTCTGTATGTGCCTGAGGACTATATGCTATATGATATCGACAGCGCGGACGACGCATTCGCGGATGTCGTGGCGCATGCTGGCACTATCAACCGCGACAAGGTGGAGGCACGTATAGCCGCCGAAGTGGCCGCAGGAACAGCCACGTATGGTGGCAAAGCCGGAGCCGGCAAGGGAATTATCGATACAGAGGCGGATGCCGAAGGTTTCTTTGCATACAGCACGGACTACACTGTGCCGGTCGATACTGATGGCGACGGAATGCCCGACGAGTGGGAGAGCGCCAACGGCCTTGATCCTCTGACAGCAGACAACAATCTCGTTAATTCGCAAGGCTACACAGCCTTGGAGGTGTATCTGGCATCCATCATGGGCGAACCTATGCTCACCGACTTCGGCACAGACGGGATAGCGGCGATAGTCAATGACTCCGGTGCCCGCTACGACGCTGCATCGACAAGCGTGCGGGTGAATAGCGATGCCATAGGAGGCACCATCATCGTGTACTCACCCGAAGGCCGGATTGTAGCCATATCGGAAATCGTATCGGAGGAGGTATCACTGTCATCCCTTCCTGCCGGACTTTATCTTGTGAAGGTTGAGTCACCAGCGATTGCTCCCGCCATACTAAAAATCAGACTTTAACTCCAGCCCAAGAACAAACGGATTTCACCGAAAGTACAATTGTCCACGAAGGCAGATAAGCCATAGAAAAAGCAAGCCGTCCAAAATTTGGACGGCTTGCTTGTGTGGACATCCCATGTACAGGGTACAGAATAGGCTGTAAAACCAAAATTGGCTCTTATCTTCAAGTGAAATCGGGTCGAGGCGAAAAATAAAACCCCGACAAAAGTCGACGGACTTCACCTCCTTGTTCGTCCAATTTTACATCAATTGAAAACAAGTCAGCATAAGGTTCATCGTTTTTATCGCACGAAATGAATAAAAACGGCAATACGAAATATATAAACCGAAACCCGTTGGTTGAATTAATTTAATTCAACCAACAGGTAAGGTATATAAAAATTCGCAATTTATTTTTATCTTTGTAATAAGTTTTAAATGTTTTAGTTTGCCAATAATAAGCCATGTCACAGGAAAGATCCAATGTGAAAGAGCGGCAGCACACCTTTCTGAAGGAGCCGCGACGATATAAGGTGATATTACACAACGATGACTTCACCACGATGGATTTCGTGGTGGATGTGCTGATGACAGTGTTCTTGCTCAGCGAGGAGAACGCTTACTCGCTGATGCTGATGATACATCACTCCGACAAAGCGGTAGCCGGTGTCTATACCTACGACATAGCCGTGTCGAAGGCGAGGAAAGCCACCGATATGGCCCGAGAGGAGGGTTTCCCGCTGCGCGTGACCGTCGAACCGGAAAACAAGTTATAGGTGAATAGTGAATAGGTAATAGTGGAGAATTGTATATATGGATGAGATAAGACATACCGAACTGGCCATACGCACATTGGCACAGGCCTTGGAATGTTGCAGGCTACACCGGCATGAGTTTGTGATGCCGGAGCATTTGCTTCATGCCTTGACAGATGAGGGTAACTTTCATGAGGCTCTCGACATATTCTATGATTCCACCCGTTTGAAAGGGCGTATCGAGGAGTTTTTCCAACAGGTCTATTCCATCCCGGAAGACGTTGATTATGAGCCGGCACTTTCGGTACAAATGGAGGAATTGCTTCAAAGGGCAGCCTTACAGGTTGTGTCGAGCAGCGCAAGAGAGGTCGACATTCCACATCTTGCGGCCGCTATCCTCAGTCTTGAGGAGTCGTGGGCGACATACCTGTTGAAAGAAGCCCTCCATGGCAAGGAAGCGGACTTCATGAGCCGCCTGATAGACTTTTGCGACCTTGACCAATCAATTTTTGATGACGAAAACAATGAGCCGCACGATAATGTCCCAGATGGGTTCGGTGAAGACGTCACCTCCCCTTCATCGTGGAAATCATTGGTGAAATGCATGAACGACCACTACCAAACCCGTAACCCGCTGATCGGACGCGAGCATGAGCTGCTGCGCACCATTCAGGTGCTGTGCCGCCTCGACAAGAACAATCCCCTGCACGTGGGCGAACCGGGCGTGGGCAAGACCTCCATCGTGTGGGGGCTGGCACGCCTCATCGAGGAGGGCACGGTGCCCGACAGGCTGAAAGGCAGCCGCATCTATCAGCTCGACATGGGTACATTGTTGGCAGGCACTCAATTCCGCGGCGACTTCGAGAAACGCATAAAGATGATAATGGACGGCATACAGAAGGAGGGATCCAACAATATCGTGTATATCGACGAAATCCACACTCTTGTGGGTGCCGGAGCCACAGGCGAGGGCGCTATGGATGCTTCCAACATGCTCAAGCCGTACCTCGAAGCAGGCAACATACGCTTCATAGGCTCGACGACCTACGAGGAATACAACCGTCATTTCGCACGTTCGAAAGGGCTTATCCGCCGTTTCCAGCAAATCGATATCACCGAGCCGTCGGTGGAGGAGACCAAGGATATCATCCGTCAGCTCAAACCTCGCTATGAAGAATTTCACTCGGTGAGCTACGCCGACGAGGCCATCGACTTCGCCGTAGATGCCGCCAACCGCCATATCCACGACCGTTTCCTGCCCGACAAGGCAATCGACCTTATCGACGAGGCGGGGGCAGCCATGGAAATCGCCACCGGCAGGACCGCCATAGGGAAGAAGGAAATCGCCGACGTGCTGTCGAAGATATGCAAGGTCGACTCGCTCGCCGTCGCCGATGACAATGACTACCGGCAGCTTGAGAATCTCGCCGAACGCATGCTCTCGCAGATCTACGGGCAGGACGAGGCGGTGCGTCAGGTGGTGGAATCGGTGCAGATGTCGCGTGCCGGACTGCTCGATGACAACAAGCCGCTGGCATCCCTGCTGTTCGTCGGACCTACGGGAGTGGGCAAGACGGAGGTGGCGAAGGTGCTGTCGCGCGAGCTGGGCATTGAACTGGTGCGCTTCGACATGAGCGAATACACCGAGAAGCATGCCGTGGCCAAGCTCATTGGTTCGCCCGCCGGATATGTGGGCTACGAGGACGGCGGTCTGCTCACCGACGCCATACGCAAGAGTCCCAACTGTGTGCTTCTCCTCGACGAGATAGAGAAGGCACATCCCGATATCTACAATATCCTGCTTCAGGTGATGGACTACGCCCGCCTCACCGACAACAAGGGGCGCCACGCCGATTTCCGCAATGTGGTGCTGATCATGACCTCCAACGCCGGCGCCCAGCATGCGTCGCAGGCATCGGTGGGATTCAACAGCAGTGTCACACGCGGCGACGCCATGATGAAGCAGGTGAAGAAGACGTTCAAACCCGAGTTCCTCAACCGTCTGTCGGGAGCGGTGGTGTTCCACGACATGGACCGCCACATGGCCACCCTTATCCTGCATAAGAAATTGTGCGAACTGGAAGCAAAACTTGCCGCAAAGAATGTGACGATGGTCCTCAGCGAGGATGCTACGGAGCATCTGCTCAAGGAGGGCTTCACGGCAGAATACGGAGCCAGAGAGATGGACCGCGTGATCGGACAGCGACTCAAGCCGCTGCTCATGCGCGAGATATTGTTCGGTTCGCTTAAGAACGGAGGTGAAATCAAAATCGCAGTCAAGGATGGCAGTCTTTCAATTGGATGACAAACTATGGTTCCCCGACCCGCATGAAGGCGAGCCGGACGGACTCGTCGCCGTCGGCGGCGACCTATCCCCCGAGAGGCTGCTCTTGGCCTACGGCAACGGCTTCTTCCCCTGGTACTCTTTTTACATGCACGGGCAGCCCCGCTGGTATTGCCCGCTGGACCGATTTGTGATCTTTCCGCATGAGATCCATATCAGCCACTCGATGAAGCAGCTGATGAAGCAGGGCAAGTACGTCGTGAGCGTCAACCAATGTTTCGACGGCGTGATACGCGGCTGCGCGGGTGCCGACGAGCGCGACTGCCATTTAGGGGCTTGGCTCGGGAAGGAGATGATTGAAGCCTACACCGAGCTCCACCGCCGCGGCCATGCAGCGAGTGTGGAGGTGTGGGAGCCATGCGGGGAGGACGAGATGCAGCTGGTAGGCGGACTATATGGAGTGATGGCGCGCGGCGCCTTCTTCGGCGAGAGTATGTTCTCGCTGGCGCCCAACGCCTCGAAGCTGGCACTCATCTGTCTGGCCCAGGCACTCGACAAGGCAGGCGCCAGATTCATCGACTGCCAGTTCGAGACCCCTCACCTCCTCTCGATGGGCGGCCGCCACATCCCCTACGAGGAGTATATGCGGCTGCTCGCCGACGAGGGATAGCAATCTAAATCTACATGCATGACGCATGACTGAAGCAGCATCCCACGCAGTTATGCTTCTAACCCGTCGTGATATTTTGTTTTTTCTGAGAAAAGATGTAAATTTGCAGGGTAAGAGGTATTACAGGTATGTTTGATGTCCGTAAATACAATCAGATGGTGGAAGCCCTGCGGCGCAAAGCTGCCGAAATTCTGCCAAAGGGTTCGAGGGTCGCTCTCTTCGGATCCCGTGCCCGTGGGGATGCACGTGCAAATTCCGACTGGGACATACATATCCTGATTCCGAGCGAAGATAAGATTTCTTGGGATTTATGGGAAAAATACGCATGGCCTTTCGACCAACTCGGTATGGATCTGGATGAAGAAGTGAATCCTCGCCTTTATTCATATTCCGGATGGGCCAAACGAAATTTTCTGCCATTTTACAAAAATGTAGAACGCGATTCAATAATTATCTTCCAAAATTAAGACATGACGCTCAAATCCGAAGAACGCGATGCCATAGTCGCATACAGAATGGAGAAATCGATTGCCACCCTTAAAGAAGCCGAAGCTGTAGGTTCTTTAGGATATTGGAGCTTGGCCGCAAATCGATTGTACTATGCAGCCTACTATGCAAGTGTTGCGTTATTGATACATTCAGGAGTAGAAGCCTCTACACATAAAGGCGTAATCAGGATGATAGGACAGCGTTTCGTGAAAGAAGACATGTTGTACCGAGAAGATTCCGCGATGTTGGGTAGGCTGTTCACAATGCGACAGACCGGTGACTACGAAGATCTTTTCGATTGGGAAAAGGATGATGTCTACCCGCTGATTCCCCTTGTTCTGGATTATATCAACCGCATCAAGAAGCTGGTGGATACTCAGTGCTGACATACCCCTATCACCATGGTAGTCAATGGCTTTTCCCGGGGAGCAGACGGTCGAGAAGCCACCGGTGGATGGCGGGGATGCCGGCTACGAGGGAGATGCCACGGTCGGAGCGGAAGCGGCTGGCGCAGCCTCCCGCCTCGCGGAGGATGAGGACTCCGGCGCATACGTCCCATTCGTGCAGATCGAGTTCCCAGTAGCCGTCGAGATAGCCTGCGGCAATGTAGCAGAGATCCACGGCGGCTGAGCCGTTGATGCGAACGGCACGAAGATGTGTGAAGATACGTCCTACATTGTCGATATTATTGTCGGGATTGATATGCTTGCTGTAAGGGAAACCGGTGTTGACCACCGCCTTGGCGATATCCTCCTTGCCCGACACCCTTATGGGCTTTCCGTTGAGGAAAGCCCCCTGCCCTTTCACGGCATGGAACATCTCCCTCAGATAGGGAGCGAACACCACTCCCGCCACGGTCTCGCCTCTGTATTGCAATCCTATGGACACGCAGAACGTGGGCAGCCCCTCGCTGAAATTGGTGGTGCCGTCGAGTGGGTCGATCACCCAGCGGAAATCGGCATCGCCATCCTCCTCGCCGCTCTCTTCCGAAAGGATGGAATGATGGGGGTAGGACTGGTGGATATGATTGATCAACACCCGCTCCGAGGCCTTATCGGCGTTGGTGACGATGTCGCTCTCGTCGAGCTTGCTGGTGATGCCGAGGTTGTCGCCCCGGAAATATCTGAGCTGCACCTCGCCAACCTCGCGGGCCCAGGCGAGCATATCGCTCACAATTTTGTCGATTACTGTCTGATCTGCCATGATGATATAGTTTACTGCAAAGTTACGAATTATTATGCAAAAAACCTCGCCGGGATTACCGGCGAGGCCTTATTTACTGGAGCCCTTGCGGGCTTGGGAGGTTGTCGTTATTTTACGATGATCTTCACTACACGGTCGGAGGTCTTCACCAGATATACACCGGCGGGAACCGATACGCGGTCGATGTCGGAAGCGGCATCGTAGCTGATGGCCTGACCTGCAACGTTGGAGATGCAGATGTTCTGGCCTGCATAGCCCTTGAGGACGATCTCACCACGACCGGCGATGATCGAGCGGGCTGCCTTCAGGTTGTCGATGCCGGTGGTACCAACGATAATGACGTTGGACTTCTCGCCGTCAGCACCGCTTGCCAACGTGGGCACTACATAGTAGGAGTAAGCCATCGAGCCATCGACATCAGCGTCGGCGTAGCTACATTCCTCGGTGTGACCGATCTTCTCGGCATCCTTGCCGATCTCAGCACGGTACACATCATAGCCGGTGATTGCGTCGGCATCCTTTGGCAGGTAGCTGATGGCATCGATCTTCAGACCGAAGATGTCCTCGGAGATATAGTGGATTGCGAAGCGCACAGCACCCTCGGGAAGCTGGTACTCATATTCCGTCCACTGGTCAACATCGACAGAAACAACTTCAAGTACCTCGAAATCATCGGGATCTACCGAACCGGTGGAGTAGCAGATCTCAATAGCCTCAGGACCATACTCCAGAGTGAGCGGTTCGGCCATGAAGGAGAACTTGCTTCCTGCCACAACCTCGGGCGAGATCAACCAGTCGTCGGCCGCACTGCCATCGGAGGGACAGAATGCGAGGAGACACTGCTCACCGTCGGGAGCTTCAATTCCACCATCGAAATATTCATTGAGGACATTTGCGTTGATCACGTTGAACGCACCGGCCTTGAATGCCATGTCGTCAAGCTCGGGAATATTGGCGGCACCGGACCAGCAGTAAGTTTCCATGCCGTCGCGGTCGACATTGATGAACTCACCGATCATGTCGGAGCTGATCACGAAGGGAGTCTTGTCCTCGAATGATTCGAAGCCGGGAGTGTATTCAGCGGCAGTCCAGCTGAGGTCGATTGCCGTGCCATCCTCGTTCCATTCGCCTTCGAGGTCAGTTACGACCACTGCCTGACCACGTGTCACGTTGATGGCGGCGCTCATCTCATTGTTGGCCTGGTTGTCATCGAAAGAAGAGAGGACAAATCTCAGGGTGCATTCGCCGAGACATTCAGCGATGATGTCGAACTGTGCGGAAGCCTGTACTGTCTCGCCGGACTGGAGAGCCTTGTCGGCTTCAATTGTCTTGGCATCGATTACCGTGCCGTTGGGGCCGACGAGGAAGAATGTTCCACCCTTGTAGTCGCTTGCATTCACACCCTGGTTCTCGATATTGGCGATCACGTCGATTGCAGCCCCGATAGAGGTGCTCGAAGGAGCGACGATAGAAGCGACAGCGAGGTCGTTGTCGATAAGCTCACGCAGACGGTAGTTCTCGAGGATGAATGTGCCGCCATATTCGCCCATAACGGCTTCAAATTGGAACGACACCCAAGGAATGTTCTGCACGGCTTCGGGAAGCATCACGGAGAATTTCTGGTAACCCATGCCGTGGTTTACGTCAGAAAGGCGGAAAGCTTCGATAGGCTCAACCTCGTAGCCGCTGACATTGAGGATCACATCATCGATGTCGCCGCAGTAGATCGAGAAGTCGAGAGCCATTCTTTCAGTTCCGGCGGCATTGAAGCGCGGGAATTCAACCGAGCCATTATCGGCATCGAAGCCCATACCGTACAAGGCATTGCCCGATTCGTTGGCAAAATCCTCACCGAAGAGCACACCGGGATTACCGATGCCCCACTCCATTGTGTTGCCACCGCTGATGGTGACGGGCGAGTAGGTGAGACGGTTGCTGGAGAATGACTCCTTGACGGGAAGCTCGTAGAGCTGACCCAGAGGAATGTTGACAGCACTGATCAGACCGGCTCCGCTTTCGTTGATGCCGACGATGGCTACAGTCTGGTTGGCCTGCGGCGAACCTGCGGGCACGCTGATCTCATATTCATATACGTCGGTGCCGAGTTCCTCGTAGAGCTGCCATCCCCACCCAGTGTTCTGGCAAGTGTAGTAAGTGATGCCTGTGGGAGCCACATAGCCTCCGTCGATGCCCACGGTGGGAGCTTCCCAGGTGACCTTGGCGGAGAGGTTGTCGGCCGAGCTGACAGCCTTCATGTTGGAGACAACGCCGGGAGCCTGCACGCCGGTGAATACGTTCACGTACTCGATCATACCGGCGGCCTCGCCGACAGCGGTCTGTACACGCAGACGGTTGTTGCCCTGTACGGTGGCCACATCCACACTGACAGTCTCTCCTGCATTGCCTTCCACAGAAGCCTCACCGGCCTCGGAGGAAACCTTCAGGGTCACTTTGGCGCCCTCTGCAAGATCAGATCCGTCGATTGTCTTTGTCGGGAGGGTTGCTTTCACGGAAGCCTTGAGCTCGCCCTGCGGAGCGGCAACAGCCTTGATGTCGGCAGCTGCAGCGGGACCTGAGCTGAGGATACCGGTGTTCTCCACCTTGAAATCGGCGGCATAGAGATAGTAGCTGTCAGCATCGGAAATGGCGTGCACACCTATATAGTATATGCCGGGTTCGTCGATATTGAAGTATGCGTCCAGAGGTTGAGGAGCTGTGAAATCGATATCGGTAGGCTCAATGATGGTCTTGGTCATTGCGTCAGCGGCGGGAGCGCTGCCGATGCACACCTCAAGTCTCTCAAGATAGGAAGAGGACTGAGCCCAAGTCATCATCTCGAACGAATAGAGCACGTCAGAGTTTCCGAACTCGATGGCGGGGAGAATAAGCCAGTCGTCAGCGTCGTTGCTGCCGCTGTAGCTGTAGCGGAACGACTCATTGATTGCGCCACCTTCATAGTAAGCCCATGATTTTTCGTCAGCATTTTTGTCGATGATGGTGAACAGCTTGGCCTCCTTAGCAGATGGCTGGATAGCCACGGGCAGCTGTAGGGGATCGCCATAGACGAGGTCGTTGGAGTAGCCGGCAGCGGAAGAGAGGTCGTTGCATGTGGCCACTACAGAAGCTGTGTAGAGGTCGAGTTCGGCGCTTTCAGGCAGACCTGTGGAACAGGAAGTCTCGGCGATGTTCTCGGCGAGAACCTTTCCGTTGAGGCTGACAGTGTAAGTCACGGCAGCGGCATCGACATAACCACCGTGGATACCCTCGGTGACAGCATCCCAGCTGATGGTTGAGGCTGTGAGCTTCACGTTCTGGGGAGCGCAGGGAGTGTCGTTACCCACGTATGCGCTCTTTGAAGCCTCGCGTCCGGTGATGTCACCCACGGAGCAAGCCACAGAGAACGAGTGCATGCCCTGTCCCACGGTCACGTCGAGAGTGACGGTAGCGCCTGCTGCGGCAGTGCCCTTCATCATTTCTTCCTTGTCGCAATATAGAATGTAGCTCACCTCACCGGAGATAGCGTCGCCCCCTTCGAGCTGCGAAGGCATCGTCACGACAATCTTTCCGCTGAGATCAGCGCCGGCGAAGTCGATCGACTCAATCACAGGCTTGCAAGGAGCATTGGGGTCGGGCTTGCTCGCGTCGGTGTTGACAAGCACTGTGAACTCGGCCACACCCTCAACGTCGCAAATTTCTGTCACTTCGCCGGATAGAGATATGAGCACCAGCTTCGACCAGTCGTCGCTGTTGGGGTTCCAGATATATCCGTCATCCTCGGGGCTATAGCACAGACCGCCGGGATAGTCGGTGGTGTAAGCCACCTCGGTGATGGGAGTTGCCTCACCGGTGGCCTTGTCATATTTCAACAGATATGTGCTGCCGTCGCTGTAGGTTTTGATACCTACCACCTCGCCTGTCTCCTGATTGTAGGTGTAGGCCTCGGACGACACGGTGTCGTCGTAATAGGTGTATTCCTTGGAATTGACATCATAGGTGGTGAAATAACGGCCACCATCATCGGAGAAGGTTGTGCCGTAGAACACACCGGCCTCAGCATCGAAACCGGCCGCCGCGAATACCTGGTTGAAATTGCTGTTGACATCTATCTCCTCATATTCGATGGGGTCACCTGATTCAAGGTCATAGACGATATTGTAGGCGCCCATGATGAATCCCATGAAAGCTTCGTAGCAGTTGACATAGAGCTTACCGTCCATCTCTCCTACAGCGGTGGCAGAGAATTCGCAGGGTACAATGTTGGAGAAGTCACCTGTCCCGGGGTTGATGGAGCAGTAGCCCAGACGTGCATAGTTCTCGTAGTCTCCCTCATAGTAGACAACGAAGCCCCTGATATTCTCGCTCTCGGCGGAGACCTGTGCGGGAGCCTTTCGGCTGCCGGGCATGGCATTCACGGCAAGGCGCTTGACGGAGCGCTGCAATTCGAGGCCGCTCTCCTTCATCTGCTTGGTGCGGATGGATGGCATACCTTTTACTTTCTTGCCCAAAGCCTCATGGGCGGTCTTCTCGGCATCGTGACGGGACAGCTTTGTAGCCACCTGAGGAGCGGCGGCTACAGCTGACAGTCCTAACAGCGAAGCAAGACCCAAAGCAGTAATCTTTTTCATACGCTTAGTTTTTAGTTAATACTATATTGCTATTTTCAATAGTCACATAAATTTTGCGGGTGGTAATCCATGTGCCGCGCAACAATATTCGGCAAAGATACGCAGAATCGGTGGAATTAACAAATCCTAACAAACGAGTCAGGTAAATTTTGATTACAAATTTCCTTTCAAATTTTCGTTTTAATTACAATTTGCAAGAAACAACCCACTATTCAGCCTACAAATTGACAATTATTCGATATATTTGGTTCAAAAAGCATAATTCACGTTACAGATTGACAGTGTACTAATTATTGTTAAAATAAGTAAATCCCATTATAGCCGTGTCATTATTTAGGGACACGCCATAGCGCGTCCGCCTGGCAGACGGCAGCCGCACCGGTGATGGCTTTTGCCGTGGAATGTTAAAAATTCGGGAAGTCGTGAACAATTTCAACGCAGGAATGTTGATACTTTTACACTCATGACCACCTCTGCTCCCTCCCCCGACCACCTATATTCTTACTGAACTCTTTAACTATCGACTGACTATGCAAAATCTATCCATACACGTCCCCTCCCTTGAGGCCCTTCCCGAAGCTGCACGTAGATTTGTCGCCGAAATGGACGACGCCACAGTATATGCCTTCCATGGCGGCATGGGCGCCGGAAAAACCACTTTTATAGCCGAGCTGTGCCGCGCCCTGGGAGTGGACAAGGATGACATGAGCTCGCCTTCATTCTCAATAATAAATGAATACCGTTCGTCATCGACCGGCGAACTGATATATCATTTCGACCTCTACAGACTCGAAAATCCCGAAGAGGCCTACGATATCGGCGTGGAGGACTATCTCGAATCCGGAGCCCTGTGCCTGCTCGAATGGCCTGAGAGAATCGAGGACATGCTGCCCGACGACACGGTGAACGTCATCATCAAGGTCAACGATGACGAATCACGGGAAATCTCAGTAGGTGATAAGTTATAGTGAATAGTGAATAAGTCACAGCCATCGCGCTAAATGTCTGCGGCTTATAGGTATAGCTCACTTATTCACTATAAATAACACAACTTATTCACCATAACCTATCACTTAAAGAAGAAATGTGTACAATAATATATGTCGACGAGGCGGACTCCACCAACTCCATGCTGGCAAAAGCAGCCTCTGATTTTGAACACGGCACTGCTCTGGCGGCGCACTGCCAGAGCGCGGGAAAAGGACAAAGGGGAAACCATTGGGAATCAGAACCGTGGAAGAACCTCACCTTCTCCATATTGCTGCGGCCCAAGGCTATCCTGGCATCCCACCAGTTCGAATTGCTTCAGGTGGTGGCGATATCAATAGTGAAAGTGCTTCGCTCGCAGCTCGCCACCGATGAGATCTACATCAAATGGCCCAACGACATATACTACCGCGATAAGAAAATATGCGGCATACTCATCGAGAACACTCTCTCGGGAGCGGGCATCGAGCGGTCGATAGTGGGAATCGGAGTCAATGTGAACCAGGACAAATTCCTGTCCGACGCGCCCAATCCGGTGTCGATGAAGCAGATCGCAGGACATTCATTCGATCTCGACGATCTGCTTGAATATTTTGTGACTCAGGTGGTGTGCGATTTCGACAAATACGAGCATACACTCAATTCCACCCAGCTCGCGGCCCGCTACCGCTTCATGATGTGGCGAGGCGAAGGTTTCTGGCCCTACATTGACAACCTCACCGGACAGCGCATCGAAGCCCGCATTGCGGCTGTGGCCCCCACCGGCCACCTCACCCTCGCCGACCCCGACGGCAAGGTGCGCACCTACGCATTCAAGGAGGTGACGGCAGTACTCTGACAACGACAGTCCGGACTACAGGTGGTCCGGCTCCAGGGTGAACGTTACGTTATAGCCCGGGGCTGCGCTGTCGGCGAGGCGCAGTATCATGCCCTGCATCAGCAGGATCTGGCGCGACAAGGCCAGCCCGATGCCGGAACCCTGCGGCTTGGTGGTGAAGAAGGGAATGAATATCTCACGTGCCACATCCTGGGGTATGGCGTGGCCGTCGTTGCTGATTTCCAACCTACCTGTAAAAACGGAGTTTTCATGACGGAGAACCGGAGACGGGATGTAATGTATGCCGATTGTCCGCGCGTCGGCCTCGATCGCATTCTTCACAAGATTGATGAATACCTGACGCATGAGACTCTCGTCCGCCCGTATCAGCATGCCGGGCGGCACGTCGATATCCCACCCTGATTCAGGATATAGCAATGCTATCCCGGCACAGAACTCACCGAGGTCGAATTTCCGCACCACGGGATCCTGCAGCTGGGTGAACTTGCGGTAACTGTCGACAAATCCCGCCAGACCGCCGCTTGTGTCATGTATCGCACGGATGCCTTCTTCGTAAGCAGTGTCCTTTATGTCCGGGTCGGCGAGATATGCCTGCGTGATGCTGCGTATGGGCGTGATCACATTCATTATCTCGTGGGTGAGCACACGTGTGAGCCGTTGCCATGCCTCAACTTCGTTGCGCGCCACGAGTTTCCGGATTTCATCGCCCATGTCGTTGAGGGTTTCCTGTAGGGCGCGTTCGCCGAACAGCAGACCCTTGGTGGGCATGCGGAAGGTGAAATCGCGATGGCGCATGGCGTCGCGCATCAGCCCGGCCCTGTCACGCAGCAGGTACTGATGCCGATAGACCGCGGCGATCAACACGCACACGGCCACGGCGGCAATCACTATCGCCGCCGTCATGGCCTGTACTTTCTATAGAGTGTCTGCCGCGTGATGCCAAGCAGCTCTGCCGCCCGGCTCATGTTGCCGTGGCACTTGTCCACCACTTTCCTCACATGCTCCGCCTCCACCTCATGCAGCGGAGCCACATCTTTTGTCTTGTCTATCGCATCCTTCAGCACCCGTATGAGTTCATCATTGTCCCACGGCTTGGTGACGAAATCCGCCGCCCCGTTCTTCAGCCCGCGTACAGCCAGTTTCACATCGGCGTATGCGGTGACGAGCACCACCGGAATATCGGGATGGCGGCGGTGTATGGCCGAGAGCCATATCATGCCGTCCTGTCCGGAATTGAGGCCCAGGGAAAAATTCATGTCGAGGAGAATCGCGTCCACATGCTCCTGTGCGAGGACTGACAGGAGGGTATCCGGTGCCGGCAAGGTGAGGATTCGTCCGAAGGTAGTGGCGAGACAGATCTTCACGGCTGTGAGAATCGCCGGATTGTCATCGACAACGAGTAATGTGCCGTAGTTCGCTTTCATGCTGCAATTTTTTTGTGCAAAGGTAATGTTTTTTTCCCATTTAAGTGATTCGTAGGTAATCCATTCGGTGATTTGGCCGAATTTCATTCGGTGGTTTGGCCGACGGACCTTCCTGTGCGGCGGACTGTATGAAAATTACACATGATTCTGTATGATTTTCATACAATCCGCCCTCCGGCTCCTGAAAAGCCATTGCCATCACATCCCCGCGCCTTACCTTTGCAAGAGAGTTACGAATGAATAATTGTCAGCCGGATGGCAGTTTTTCATTTTTCATTATTAATTTTTCATTACATGAAAAGGATAATCCATGAACTGAAGGTTGCGGTGCGCAACCTGATGAAGTACAGGCTTCAGACATGCATGAGCGTGCTCAGCATAGCCATCGGTATAGTGACCCTCTCGTTCGCTGTATCTGTGATGGGCAAGTTCAGCCTCCCTTCGATTTATCATGAGCCCTACAGCGACAGGGCTTACAAGGTGGAATTCAAATCAGCAGAGGATGATGAAAGTGTGTTAATTTCCAATGAGTTGATTCGTGCCGTAAAGAGGGATGGCGGACCGGCAAGTGCCGAGCAGATCGCTGTTCCCAACGGTACGATGTACAACATACTGGCCGAATTTCATTCCGGAGATTCCATAATAGGAAAAGGGCGTGTGGACGGCCGACCCATAGATCCGGAATATCCGGCATATTCCGGCCTGCGCTCCGCCATCACCGGGGAAAAAATAGGGAAGCTCCGCAGGGGCGAGGCAATAATAGGCGAGGATCTGGCGAAAAGCATTTTTCATGAATCCAATCCTGTAGGGGCTGTGCAGCCTCACACCGATGGTATCCAGACCATACCTGTCACCATCGTGGATGTGTACAAGCGCACCGGGGTGAGCGACTTCCCATTTGAGGGTGGCGGATTATTTTTCTGTACAGCCGACTGTGTCGAAGAATATGACCAGAAGGACCATAACGGAAGTGAGCATTATTATGCCGTATGGATCCACATGGTGCTCAGGGAAGGCTGCACGGAGCAGCAGCTTCTCGACGAGGTGAGGGCGCGGGTGGCGCATATTGGACTTGAGCCAAAGCTGGAGAAAGCACTGGACAGCGAGCAAATCCGCATGCTTATATTAAGCCATGTGATCGTGTACGTCATAGGATCGCTGATTCTCCTTGCTGCAATCATCGGTTTCCTCCGCATCCAGACACAGCTCTTCTGGCTGCGCTCTCGCGAGGTGTCGCTCCGTATCGTCAACGGAGCGAGGCGCGGGCAACTTTTCAGCCTGCTTTTCACGGAGGTGCTGATTGTGGTGCTCCTGTCGGTAGGCGTTGCCGTCATGCTCGGAATCCTTCTGCAGGACTTCATGGCCGGCGACCGGAGCGGGTTGATAGCCGACCTGGGGCAGTTCGTGAATAGCCTCTGGATCGACAGTGTGGCGATCGGCGGCGCACTCCTTGTGTTGTGTGGCGTGATAGCGTGGATCACGGTGTCGCGTGTATGCGATGCGTCGCGTGGGCTGGCCGCAAGTATGCGCAGAGGACGCAATCATCTGTTCCGCAACGTGATGCTCGGCTTGCAGATCACGGTATGCATGATCTTCGTATGCTGTACGTTCATCCTTGTCAATTGTGGAAACAAGATGCTGGAGGCGAGCAATGTGCCTGCCGACGACGCCATATATAAGGAATACCTGATGTTCAAGCCCGGATATGGTGAAAATCCCGGGAGGCTGATTGATGAAGCCGGAAAGCTCCCTGACCTCAGCAGGATGATCATGTGCGAGGAGATATGGACCGGGATCTATGAGATCAGCGTTGATCCTGAATTAAATGAGAAATTCGGAGGCAGGACCCATTACCCGACATATTTCACCAACGACACCGCGATGCTTTCGGCTGTAGGTATGGACGTCGAGTGGTTCGACCGTGCTGTCGATCGCGGTAATTGCGTGTTGATCAGCGAGAAGCTTTACAATGATTTCTATGATGCAGGGCTTCTGGCCAACAACAGCCTGTACTTCTATATGGGCATCACCAAGCCGGTAGGCGGAATAATCAAGAACATCCCTTACGACACATATGGCAGATCAATCGTGGCGATTTCTCCTGATTGGGATCCGTTGCGTAACGATTATGTGCTTATTCCTGAGCCCGGCAAGGGAAAGGCTCTTGCACGGAGCGTGGATGAGCTGATAAAGCGTCTGGAGCCGGATGTCATCAACAAGATAGCCGTCAATTATCGCGACGATAAGACTTCTGTGCCTGCGATGGTTGAGACTGTAGTCAGCGGAGGATGGATATTGTGTGGCGTGAGCATCGTGATATGTGCGATGGGCATCTTCAGCACCATAGTGCTCGATACCCGCGCGCGGAGGAAGGAAGTGGCCATCCGCAAGGTCAATGGCGCCAAGGGCAGGGACATCCGCAGGATGTTCGGCAGGGTGTATGTGGCGCTAATCGTGGTGTCTCTGATCGTGGCATTGCCGGTGTGCCTGCTGTTCAATGAAATGATGCAGGGGATGTTGAATGATATGATGCAAAGCCCGCTGAAGGAGCAGTCGGATAGTATCGTGCTGTCGCCAGTACTGCCCATAGTGCTCGGCATGCTGGTGGTGGTGACGCTTATCTTTGCTATCGTCGGGTGGCAGGTGCGCAAGGTGATGCATGTCGATCCCGCCAAGATCATTGCAAAAGAATGAAAGCCTCAGGAGCTCCTGAAGCTCGCGGCTTGAACAAAAAAACAAAAACTAAAGACTGAAAGCTACATTATGATAAAACTGGAAAATATCAAAAAAGTGTTCCGCACCGAGGAGGTGGCCACACTGGCATTACGCGAGGTCAGCCTCGAAGTGAAGAAAGGAGAGTTCGTGGCCATCATGGGGCCGTCGGGATGTGGGAAATCCACGCTGCTCAACATCCTGGGATTGCTCGACAATCCCACGGAAGGCACCTACCTGCTCAATGGCCGCGACGTGAGCAAGCTGAAGGAAAGCGAGCGCACCGAAATACGCAAGGGCACCATAGGATTCGTGTTCCAGAGCTTCAACCTCATCGACGAACTGAATGTGTACGAGAACATAGAACTGCCGCTAATCTACATGGACTCATCATCTAAGGATCGCAGGGAGCGCGTCATGGCCGTGATGGACCGCATGGCTATATCCCACCGGCGCAAGCACTTTCCGAACCAACTGTCGGGCGGACAGCAGCAGCGTGTGGCCATCGCACGTGCCGTGCTCCCCAATCCAAAGATCATCCTTGCCGACGAGCCTACGGGCAACCTTGACTCCACCAACGGCAAGGAGGTGATGAATCTCCTGAGCGAACTGCACGACGAGGGCGCCACCATCATAATGGTGACCCACTCGCAGCACGACGCCACATACGCCGACCGCATCATCAACCTCTACGACGGCCAGATAGTCGACCAGGTGGAGCTGTGATTCCACCACCCCGGCAGAAAAAAGTCGCTATCGCATTTTTTGCGATAGCGACTTTTATGCAATACACTACCAACATTTGCCATTTTTTTTGACATTACGCCGATATTCACTACCTTTGCAAATCGGCCAACTAATGCTCCACAGCTTCATGACAATACGCTCACTCCTACTTTTAATTCTTTTGCTTATCCTCTCATGCTGCCATGATCACTCCACCGATCCACGCCTTTCAGCAATAGAGGATCTCGCCGACACATCGCCCGCAGAAGCACTTGATTCCTTGGGCGCAATAGACCACGACCTCCTGTCAGATGCCTCAAAACATTATTACGACTTCCTTTCTGTAAAGATCCCTGACAAGGCATACGTCACACATACATCCGACAGCCTCATATTGAAAGTGATCGGCTATGAATCAAAGCACCGCAGCAGTGGCCGGTATCCCGAGGCACTCTACTATGGCGGCAGGGTGTACAGCGACCTGGGGGATTATCCTACGGCATTAGACTTTTTCCGAAAAAGTCTCGACAATATACCCAAGTGTTCGGATAAATCCACGGAGTTGAAAACGCGTGTGCTAAGCCAAACGGCACGGCTACTCAACCGAATGCGCCTTTACGACCGTGCCCAACCCTATCTTCTGGAAGTCCTGAAACTGGACTCCTTACGTGATGACACTTTTCGTCTCGCTTATGACAACGAACTGCTCGGCTCCGTATTCATGCGTCAGAATAGACTGACGGAGGCCGAAGAATCTTTCGGCAGGGCAGCCCGTTGGGCTAGATTCCTCACCGACATGGATCAAGCCCACATGCAAGCGCAAATGGCTCTAACCAGTCTCTATAAAGGCGACACGATGCAGGCCGTGTCACTCATCGGCGGTATCCCGGAAAGAGTAAGACCTATACAGCGTAATCAAGCCATGATACACGCTTCGAATATCTACAAGGCGGCTGGCATATCCGACAGTGCCTACTTATTTGCCGACCGATTGGTGCATAGTCCCGATATCAACAACCGTAAGAATGGCTACCGTAACATGTTTTCTGAGGAACTGGCGGATATGATTCCGGCCGACTCGGCCAGAGTATTCATCAGGAACTACTACAATTGCCTAGAAGATTATTATAATGACCATGATGCCCAACTTATTATGCTGCAGGAAACTATGTACGACTATCAGTTGCACCAAAGACAGCGCGAGGAGGCCGAGTATCGGAGCCGCCTTTTCACGTACATCACGGTTGGGCTTGTATTTGTCGTGCTTACGGCCCTCATATTGATTCTGTATATGCGCAACAGACGCAACGCCCTACTGATGAGGCTCAGTGCAGCGATCCGAGAGATCGAATGTATGCGCGAGAAGATGACGGAAAAAAAAGTTACGCCTTCCTACATGGAACGACCTGAACAATGTAGCACCTCTTATGTCCCATATCACCAGACGGAAGTGGACGACCTGAAAGGACAGCTCATACAACAGATTGGCCTATTGGTATCGCAGTCTGAAGATAAAGTTATGGTGAGCAGTGCCATCCTCAATTCCGATGTGTTCGACATTATCAACCGATATATCGAATGTGACAGACCCATACCCGACAACAGCCAGATATGGGAGCAGCTCGAACAGCAGATACTTTCCGAAGCCCCCGCTTTCAAGCAACGCCTGCGGCTGCTGACTGGAAAGAACCTGAAGCCACAGGACTACCATTATGTAATGCTCGTAAGGTGCGGCATACCGCAGACACAGATGAAGATTCTGCTTGGCCGCTCAAAAAGCACCATCTCCTACCGAAGGAAAGTTCTTTCCGCAATGATGATGGGACCAGATGGGGATCCAAATATGTTCGATAAGATAATACATTTTATATAAAGTCATTACCTCGTAAATGACAGTTCGAAAAAAGTTCGAAAACACGTTTTACTGTGTTTTCGAACTTTTTTCGAACTGCTTTATTTGAATCTCCATTCTAGTGTGCCTATCTTTGCGGTATTATTTTTCAAAATTAAATTTTCATGATTAAAAAAAGTCTTATCAGCATTATTCTTCTAACATGCGCTGCCATCCTACCCAGCCTTCATCTGTCGGCCGCCTCTGTCGTAATGACGGTCGCAAAATTTCCTCTCCAGAACATAGATGACTACGAAAATAACCCTTTCGGATCCAGAGTTCCGGCCAGACCCCTCTCCGTTATCATTGATTTCGACTCAGAGGAAATTATCCTTCCCCCGGGGATAGATGACATCGAATATTACGAGATACGGAACGAGAATCAATCTGCCATATTATTCACATCCGAAGATCCAAAGGAATTCGTCAGAACGTTGGCTATGTTTACCTCGACAGTGTCAGTTATTCTCACCACCGGTTCATATATCCTGACTGGTTATTTGGATCTTTAACATAAATTCTCACCCTCCTGAAACATTGTCACACATAATACTCACAATCAGCAGAAAGATAACAACTAATCATAAAATAATAGAAATCTAAACGCCACTAAACTATTAAGCAACGAATATCTTATTTTAGACTTTTATGTCCTAGCAGTTGAAATGATACATACTGCTTATTTCAGGAGCTGTAATTCCGACACAATTACCACAGCCAATACAGTTAACCGCTATCGAGCCAGTGGTAATCGAGATAGTTTTTTTATTTACAAATTTCTAATATTATAATCTATGGTTGATTTCTCAAAAAAAGAACTGAGCGAACTGGAGGCTCTCCAGATTTACGGAGGGTCTGTCAATGATACCACTAATGATTCATGCGGTGGTGATAACGGTAAACACGATTTTTGTGTAAACATAGACTGTTCTCATGGATCGTGTACCCATGTAGATTGTAAAAATCAAAGATGTACACATGATCACTGCATCAGTAAGCAACCAATAATTACCCCTGGAGATACTATTAAATATATAAATTGTCCAAATGCAAGCTGTGGTTAGGTTTGTACGGAATCCTCCATGTTTCACTTACGACATGGTGAATTTGGACAGCATTCATTTTTCTACGTTATTACTATAAATCCGGTCTATTCTGTAAATCTGGACATAAAATGACTCCGAGCTTCTACAATCATACTTTCTCAAAAGGAGACTATTCCTATTGGTTCAATAGTCTGACCCGATCTTTTTTTAGAGTCTCCGCAGGATTGGGTGAAAAAATGTCCGCACTTATGGGGGACATGGATTATCTGTCAAGCCGCTTTCCAGATCTAATGAAAAAATTGGAAAACGGAGGATTTGTAGTTGACGATGATGTTGACGAATATGCCAGGGCTATAGAGCTCAATCGGAGAGATGTCGAGAGCAAGCATTACGTACTCACGATTATACCCACCCTCAACTGCAATTTCAAGTGCTACTATTGCATTCAGGACCATATTCCCTCAATAATGCGGGAGGAAGTCGTCGGGAAAGTAATCAGGCACATAGATTACATGATCGAGACCGAAAGGATCGAGTCACTGAGCCTGGAATGGTTCGGAGGAGAGCCGTTCATGGCTTTGAACACGGTCGTACCGAGGATCTCAATTCATGCGATGAACAGATGCAGGGAACACGGAATCCCGTTCTCCAATTCAGCCACCACAAACGCATATTTCCTGAAACCGGAGAAAATCGGCCTGATAAGGGAACTGGGATTCTCCCGGTTCCAGATCACACTTGACGGCCCGCGCGAGGAGCACAACAAGGTAAAGTTCCAGAGAGGATGTGATTCCGCATTCGACCATACACTGGGCAACATCAGGGCAATGGTGGCCAATATCCCCGATCTACGCATCGTATTGAGAATAAACTATACGAGAACTAATTTTCAACAGGAGCTCATCGGGCAGCTTTGTCAGGCTATACAGGAGGTATACCGGGGGCGCATTGATGTCATCCTGAAAAAAGTATGGCAGGAGCCTTTCTCCGACGATGATTACGCAGCCGTGACAGAGACAGCTCACAGATTGTCCGCAGAGGGCTTCAATGTGGACCAGTCGGACATGATCAGCGGATACGTGCCATGTTACGTAGCACGCAGGTACTACAACACGATCAACTACAACGGCCAGGTGTACAAGTGCACCGCCTGTGACGATCTGTACCGGGATGAGAACTGCGGACATATCGATGATATTGGGAAGATATCATGGGTGAATGACTTTGACAGGAAATGTACGGAACCCTCGTTCATGAACGATACATGCCGTGGATGCAAGTTCCTGCCCGCCTGTTACGGAATGTGCCCCAGGGACCATGCCGCCGGCCAGCACTACTGCAAGCTGGACTCCGGCATGGGGATAGAGACCAAGATAAAGAATTACATTGACTTCAGGTATGACCATATCAAGCAAACTGCTTCTGAACAGCCTAATGGCGCTCATGACACTGACGGCCTATGGCCGTGAAGCCGACAACACGCCGCAGGAGCCGGCCGACAGCGGAGCCGTCGAGCTGCGCGAGGTCGTGGTGCGACCGGAGAAGGTAAAGGTGTACGCTGACCACGACGAGATGACACTGGGCCAGGAGAACAGGGACTTCGGGGCCAACGCGGTCGACGCCATCTCCTCGCTGCCACTGTTCAGGACTCAGATAGCCGCCGCGGAGATCACCAACCTCAAGGGGGAGAAGGTCAACGTGGTGATCGACGGGAGGTTCGCCTCAGCCGAGCAGTTGGCAACCTATCGGGGACAGGAGATAAAGTCTGTGAGCTACTACCCGTTCACACCCTCCAGATACCAGGCCTGGTGCAACGGTCCACTGATCGAGGTCAGGACGATGCGCCCGCGGGACGCTTTCGTCAGCGTCAACGTCATGGGCAATGCCATGGGCGAGGTTGGGGAGGGCCGGCCGCTGTCACATGTGTCCGACATGGCAAAAGGCGCCCTCACATACATGGACTCCCTGAACATGCTCAAAGCTGACTATCAGTTCGGTTATCTGGACAAGCGCAACATCGTAAGGGAGATAGAGCAGATCGCACCGGGAATACACAGCCTCTACCGCACCGACGGCGGCCGCGGGATGAGGATCAGGCACAAAGCCACACTCAATTACCAGTACGACAGGGGCGGCAACACATTCTCAGCCATAGCCGGCTACACCAGGGTGCCACGCTACAGGCTAGACATGCAGATGGAGGCCCCCGGCTCAGGGAGCTCCCGGGAGGGTACCCGCGAGACACACAGACGCCAGAGCCAGGAGGCACTGTCGGCGTCCCTGTTCTACGACCGCAGCTTCAAGGACCGGTCGTCGCTCACCGTCACCGCCCAGGGCTCCATGACCTGGACCACCCTGTCGGAGTCTCTGGATATCGCGAGTCCCTCTTCCGGAGGATTCTCCAGAACCACGGATGTCGACAGCCGCGTGCTCCGCTCCCTGCTTGACGCCAGCTACAGCCGTCCGCTGGGCAAAGGCGAGCTAACCCTCTCGGCCGATGCCATGGCCAGTGCCATACGCCAGAGCTACCTCGGGGAGAGGATGCCGGATGCGGAAAATGCCCATGTCACGTCCCGAGCCTCCTACAAGGTGAGTCCGGGCAGGTTCTCGTTCGATCTGGGCGCCTCCTATGTGTTGACTGACAACTCACTGGGGGAAAGCAAGAGAATGGCGGTATCCCGCCCCACCGGGTCCATCAGGATGGGCTGGCGCATAAGCCGGCGCATGAGCCTGCGGCTGTCATCATCCGCCGGGCTCTCCTACAGTACCCCGGGACTCGACTATGAGAACAAATACTACGACGGGGAGAACTACTACCAGCAGGGCAATTTCGATGTCAGGCCCACCACCAACACATACCATAGCGTGAACTTTTCGTACACGGACAGCGAAGGCAGGATAGCCGGAGGACTGAGCGCATCACTGCAGTATGATGTCAATCCCTTTTTCCAATATATAATAGAGAAAGACGGTGATTATGTACGCACCACCCTCAACTCCGGACATTACCTGAACTTCTCAACTGGGGTCTACGGCTCACTCCGTCCCACCGACTGGCTCACGGCGTATGTCAACGCCTCCTTCCGCAGGTACAACAGCCCCACACCCGACGGGAAACCCGCGGTGTACCACGACAGGGTGGATGTATTCATGCAGTTGACTGCCACATACCGCAACATATACGTCTCCGCCGATGCCCGCAACGGCGGAAGGATGTACCATGGCGACGAGCGTACGGTCACTCCCTTCACATCCTCTGTGCAGATGGCCTGGCAGAACCGCAATTTCCTGGCCTCGCTGACCTGGGCGTACAACATGGGGCGGCAGACGACCGTGATGGAGTCGGGCGATTTCATGTGGTCGGAGTTCGCGCCCGAGTACAGGCCTAACGTGTTCTCCCTTACCCTGGTATACACCTTCTCCCACGGCATATACAGGCAGAAGAATACGAAGGGGATCATGGTGGGTACCGGCTCGGGACTGGGGAGAGGAAATCTGTAGTGTGATGGCAAGAAGTTTCAACAGATATTTCGTCCGCCAGCAGGACTCGATGCAATGCGGGGCTGCATGCCTGGCAATGGTATGCCAGTATCACGGTAAGTACGTGTCACTGACCTATCTGGAGAATGAGATGCATATGGGGCGTCTCGGAGTCTCTATGGCAGCTATCATGAGAGCAGCTGCCGGCATAGGACTCAAAGGTAACGCATATAGGCTTGATATCGATGAGCTGGCGGATATCCCCCTTCCGGCGATCCTGCACTGGAACAGAAATCATTTCGTGATTCTGTACCGGATCTCCAATGACAGGCAGCGGTTTAGCATAGCGGATCCCGGCAACAGGTGCTTCAAAATGCGCAGACAGGAATTCGGCAGGCATTTCTTGAGCGGTGAGGATAATGACGGGGACGGCATCGTGCTAGTCCTGCAGCCCGGCAACACCTTCGACCGCAGCCCACTGGGCGAGCAACAATCCGTAAAGGCAGCATCCTTCTTAAAAAGGTACATGAGGCCTTTCTCGAGATATATCGCCCATGTCCTCCTGGCCCTTGGCATCGGCAGCATCGCCCAGCTGCTGTTCCCGTTCCTCACACAGTGGATTGTCGACATAGGCATAAGAGATCACGACATAGGGTTCATATGGCTAGTCCTGGCCGGAGAGCTCATGCTGGTACTCGGCACTGCCTCGGCATCCTTCATACGCGGATGGATGATGCTGCACATCTCCGCCCGCATCAATCTGAGAATGCTCGACGATTTTCTGAGGAAACTGCTGAGACTCCCGATGCGGTTCTTCGATGTGAGGTCGGCCGGGGACATCCTGCAGAGGATGTCAGACCACAGTAGAGTCCAGACCTTCATCACCGACCAGAGCGTCAGCACCCTGTTCTCACTATTCAATTTCGTCATCTTCACCAGCATACTCCTATCATACGAAACGATGTTCTTCCTTGTGTTCATGACCTTCGGTGTCGTCTACATCCTGTGGATCTTGTGTTTCATGGAAAGACGCAGGAATGTCGACTACGAGCTGTTCGGGCAGCAGTCCGAGAGTCAGGACCAGACATTGCAGCTGGTAGGTGCAATCCGGGAAATCAAACTACAGGGATGCCGCGAGCGCAGACTGGACAGATGGCGACACAGCCAGATGTCATTGCTTGACACAAGGATAAAGACATACAGCCTATCCCAAATCAAGCAAGGGGGAGCCCTGCTTATATCCGAGGCCAGGAACCTGCTGGTCACTGTCCTCGCAGCATCCTATGTAATAAAGGGTGGGATCACCCTAGGGCAGATGATGGCGATCCAATACATCATCGGCCAGCTGCAGGGACCGATGTCCCAGTTCATAGAATATGCCAATATACTCCAAGACCTGAGGATCTCATTCGAGAGGATCGGCGACATACACGGGAGGGGGGACGAGAACCGACCGGATGCCCGCCGGGGAGACGGGGGCAGACACGAAATCGTACTAGATTCCGTGTCATTCGGATATGACCATACAGACGGCGTGTTAGTCATAGACAATGTGTCTCTGTCGATCGGCAAAGGCAGGACGGTCGCGGTTGTTGGGGCCTCGGGAAGCGGAAAGACCACACTGCTGAAACTGATGCTGGGATATTACCCCGTCTCCAGTGGAAGAATACTGATAGACGGGTGTCCCATTGGCGAGTACGACATGGACTGGTGGAGATCGCAGTGCGGTGTGGTCATGCAAGACAGTATGCTGTTCCGGGAATCCGTAGCAGCCAACATCGCCATAAGCGACGATGTGGATAGGATAGACATGGATCGTGTCAGACAAGCGGCCTCACTCGCGTGCGCAGACGGGTTCATAGAGTCACTCCCTCTTGGCTACCACACCATTCTGGGAGAGAATGGACACATCCTAAGCATGGGACAGAAGCAGAGGATACTGATAGCCAGGGCGATCTACAAGAATCCGCAGTTCGTTTTCCTAGATGAAGCCACAAACTCGCTGGATGCCACCAATGAGAGGGACATTGTCGGGAATCTCGGACGAATCTTTAGAGACAAGGGTGTCGTTATCATAGCCCACAGGCTGTCAACGGTGAGGGACGCGGACACTATCGCTGTACTCAACAATGGCCATCTGGTAGAGGTGGGAGACCATGCGTCACTCATGGAGCTGCGCGGACACTATTACAGCCTGGTCGAGAACCAACTAGCAGACAGCCATATTTCATGACATCTACTGTACATCAATATGTGGAGAAAAACAAATGATACGGAAGGTCTTCCAAAGAAAGGCATGCATGCGGTGACATTCACTCTTGTGGTCATCTACTTTCTTTTTTTTCTTGTTATGTCGCTGACGAGATTCCCGGGAGGCAACGGCGAGACTATCCTGATGCATATACTGCGATCGTTTGTCAGATAGAGCACTAACAATATACAGCGAGTGTCCATTTTCTATATTCCGCTTTTTTTTGAATATTACACCGAGATTCACTACCTTTGTGCGATTATGTGCTGATACACGTACTCGCCATCTTATCATGAATCACTAAATAAAGATTATCCTGATGACAAGAAAACTGATTCCTGCCCTTGTGATGCTGATTGCAACTGTCCTCTCCTCCTACGCTGCCGGATACCGCAAAGCCGACGTCAACGACCGCCTGTGGTACGACTCACCGGCCAAGATATGGCTTGAAGCACTTCCCTTGGGCAACAGCCAGCTCGGAGCGATGGTATTCGGAGGCACCGACACCGAGGAGATACAGATCAATGAAGAGACTTTCTGGAGCGGAGGACCGCACGACAACGACAGCCCCACGGCCATACACTACCTTACCGAAGTGCGCTCGCTCGTGCTCGACGGCAAGGAAAAAGAGGCGGAGGACATCATCAACCGCGAGTTCATCAAAGGGCCGCACGGCATGCGTTTCCTCACCGTGGGCTCCATCAAACTCGATTTCGGCCACAAGAATCCGCAGAAATACGTCCGCGACCTCGACCTGACCAAAGCCCTCTCAACCGTGACTTACGACAACGACGGAGTGAGCTATACCCGCGAGACTTTCGCGTCGATGGCCGACAGCGTGATAGTGGTTCGCCTCAAGGCCGGAAAGAAGGGCAAACTCTCATTCTCCATGGGTTACGACTGCCCTCTCCCATCCGAAAGCCGGGCTGAAGGCAACATGCTGTGGGCGAAAGTGCTGCCCGTGGAGCATGAAGGCATTCCCGGAGCGGTGGCCGCAGAATGTGAGGCGGTGGTGAAGGACTGCGACGGACGCGTCACCGACCGCGACGGAAAGGTGGTGGTGGAAGGTGCCACCAATGCCACAATCCTCATCACGGCTGCCACCAATTTCGTGGACTACACCGACGTGAGCGGCAACACCGCAGCCAAAAACGCGCGCATCCTTGAAAAAGCATCGAAGATGGATTTCGCAAAGCTCCAGCGCCGCCATCTGGAGCAATACCAGCCGCAATATTTCGCGTCGTCGCTCTCGCTCGACAACGGCGCCAACTCCAAGCTGCCCACCGACAAGCGCCTCGACAAATTCTACGGCTCCGACGACATGGGCATGGCCGCACTCCTCTACAACTACGGACGCTATCTGCTGATATCATCCTCGCAGCCCGGCGGACAGGCCGCCAACCTGCAGGGCGTGTGGAACGACAAGACCTACGCCCCCTGGGACAGCAAGTACACCATCAACATCAACGCCGAGATGAACTACTGGCCCTCCGAGGTGACCAACCTCAGCTCCACAGCCCAGCCGCTGTTCGCGATGGTAAAGGACCTGTCGCAGACCGGAGCCAAGACAGCACGCGAGATGTACGGTTGCCGCGGATGGGTGGCCCACCACAACACCGACATCTGGCGCATAGCCGGACCGGTGGACGGGGCGGCATGGGGAATGTTCCCCAACGGCGGCGCATGGCTTGCCACCCACCTGTGGGAACACTATCTCTATACGCTCGATGAGGATTTCCTGCGCGAGTACTACCCCGTGATGAAGGGTGTGGCTGAATTCTACCTCGACTATATGATCGAGCACTACGGGCAGCTGCTCATCGTGCCGTCCGTGTCGCCAGAGCACGGCGGCAAAGGCAAGCGCTCAAATGTCACGGCCTCCTGCACCATGGACACGCAGATAGCCCGCGACGCGCTGTCGCAAACCCTTGCGGCAGCCGAAATCCTCGGAGAGGACGCTGAGCTGCAAGCAAAGATAACGAAAGCCTTGGAGATGATGCCCGGGATGAAGGTGGGACAGTACGGACAGCTGCAGGAATGGATCGAGGACCTTGACGACCCCAAGGATGAGCACCGCCATATCTCGCATCTCTATGGCCTCTACCCCTCCGCCCAGATCACACCGTTCGACACACCCGAGCTGTGGCGCGCCGCCGGAGTGACACTGCGCCAGCGCGGCGACCAGGCCACAGGCTGGAGCCTGGGCTGGAAGACCAATTTCTGGGCCCGAATGCTCGACGGCAACCATGCCTTCACCATCATCAGCAATATGCTGCGCCTGCTGCCGTCGGAATCGAAGGAGGACACAAGCAAGTATCCCGACGGACGCACGTTCCCCAACCTCTTCGACGCTCACCCGCCATTCCAGATCGACGGCAATTTCGGCGTGACGGCCGGCATAGCCGAGATGCTGATGCAGAGCCACGGCGGGGCAATCCACCTGCTGCCGGCCCTGCCTGACGCATGGGCCAACGGCAGCATCAAGGGTCTGCGCGCCCGCGGCGGCTATGAGGTGGACATCGACTGGCGCGACGGCAAGCTGGCAAGCGCCACAATCATTCCGGAGCACACGGGCTCTTTGCGCCTGCGCACCTCCACGCCCCTGAAATCCCTCACTCCGGTAAAGGAATACGCCGACATCGCCGTGACGGAATACGAAATCCCCGTCACCGCAGGCATCCCGCTGAAAGTTGCAGGTGACAGTGAATAACCCGATACTGCGCGAAGCGCCAAAATAATTGTAACTACTCAGCTATAAAATATTGGTTAATGATTTGATAATCAATGCGCGGACGCGGCAGGCCGCGTCCCTACAAACCAATACTTTATGAATTTAATGAATAGCTGAGTAGTAACAAATAATTGGCGAATTTCGTACTCTTTCCCGATAATTTTCATTATCTTTGCAGATTGATTATATCTTCTTGCACAGGAATCATAATTTAACCATAATAATATCACCATGGTAAACTTTTCTTTGGAGGGCAAAGTAGCCCTCGTAACAGGAGCCGCCTACGGCATCGGGCTTGCAATCGCCCAGGCTTTCGCCGAAGCAG
>CAYZPI010000015.1:0-45358 GCA_964480085.1 uncultured Bacteroides sp.
TCGTCAATTAGGTCAAGTGAAATATGCATTAATTTAATTCAACCAACAGGTATATCAATATATAACGCATGTTGTGCAGCCTATAAAAATTCTTGCCTTGCACGAATTTTCATACCTTTCGCCCCATTTTTCATATTGGCAAGCTACAGGCTGCAACGCTTTTTCAGAGGCTCTGTGTTTTGGATGGATTGACTCCACGCTGAAAAATGTTGACAATATATTTTTATTTACTGTAAATAAATAAAAATTGCTATTTTTATTTGCCGGCAGTAAATAAATTTGTATTTTTGCATCCAAAACACTTCAAAGATGGATCTTAATACGCTAAAATCAATAATAATAGAAGGACAGGAACTCCTATCTGAAATTAATCCTATTCAAAGGGTAATTACATGGGAGCCCAACGCAAGATATGTCTTTGTTGGTATAAGACAGGCAGGGAAATCGTATATGCTCTATCTAAGAGCGTTGCAACTGATTGATGAAGGTCACGATTTGAAAGAGATGCTTTTCATCAATTTTGACGATGAACGCCTGATTAACATGCAAGCATCTGATCTTGACTCAATATTACAGGCCTATACATCCCTTTTTGACAAGAAACCAATATTGTTTCTGGATGAAATTCAAAATGTCGAGGGTTGGGAGCATTTTGCGCGCCGGCTTGCAAATCAAAAATATATGGTTTACATAACAGGTAGCAATGCGAAGATGCTCAGCAAGGATATTGCCACCCGCTTAGGGGCCAGGTATATTGATAAGCATGTCTTTCCATATTCATTCATTGAGTTTCTCACGGCAAACGGATGTGAGATTGACAGCAATTGGTATTTTGGGAAGAAACGTGCGGAAGTGGAGCGTCTGTTAAGTCAATATTTTCAATGGGGTGGCTTTCCCGAATCCTTGTTATATGTCAATAAACGCCATTGGCTTAATGAACTTTATGAAAAAATAATTTTGGGCGACATAATCCAGCGTAATCACATTAAGAATGAGCAATCTTTGCGTCTGGCTGTGATGAGATTGGCCGACAACATTAAGAATCCTACTTCGTTCAATAGACTTGCGTCAATGATCAAGGCTACAGGTCAGTCCACAAACGTTGCATCAATCACTGATTATATAAGATTTTGTGAGGAAGCATGTCTTCTCTTTTCATTGGAAAACTACGCTTCAAAATTTGTTGAGCGTAACACTGTAAAGAAACATTATTTTGTAGACAATGGCTTGCTAAAGATATTTCTGACGGACAGCGACACTGCACTTATGGAAAACTTATGTGCCCTCACTCTCTATCGGCAAAGTGTGGAGAACGAAAATTACAAAGTATATTTTTATAACAAGGAAGTTGAGCTGGATTTCTTCATCCCTTTCATCGGAAAGGGTATTCAGGCCTGCTACAGCATCAAGAATCCGGACACACTTGAAAGAGAGGTTAAGGCCCTGACTACCTTCCACCGCCTATATGGACTAAAAGAGGCTGAAATAGTGACATTTTCAGAAGAAAAGATTATAGAGACATCCAATCTTACCATCAAAATAACACCTCTCTCGAAATGGCTTCTTTCCAGTCTTTCCTAAAACCTCACCCTGTACATCTTATTGATTAAGCGCATGCGGACCATCTCATAGCGCGCCACGTCAACCGTGCAGATATATTTGGCCATTTCAGGGTCGAAACTGAGATGTAAACTATACTTTGCATTTTCGCAAGATTTACAGAATAGTAAAGTATATTCAGCAGGAAATAATCATCAATCAAGTCAATTTTCGATCACCATAGAGCTCGTGCAAGATTAATGACAGGTTTTGCGTATTATCATTGTTGTATTTCTGCATAAAGACGCTAACTCCTCCTCATTCATCTTTGCTCCATGAAATCGATGTGTGCAAGCCGTAAACGAATCAAAATACCGATCGTATGACTCACGGAGCTCATACTTCCTGACCTTCCATTCATCTTTATGCTCTCCGATGAGCCTCATCAACATATCTGACTTGTTGGGATTCACTTTGCAACAATAGCATACTCCACTTTCTTTGTAGATAAGTATTAGCCTATGCAATGTGTCTCCCGGTCCTCTTCGCTCCTTTATTCCTCCAGAGATCCGGATTGTCAGTTCGCCTTGAAACGCTTGATTTATCATGCTCATCAGTTCTTTGAAAACTTTTCCATGCGCACCGGAATCCTGAATATCATTCTGATAGATATATTGATGTATCATCTCATGCACAAGCGTCTCATCAATTTCCTGCTGCGTTATATCCGTATATTGCTGATACACGACGATGATATCCTGCAATTCATTCTTGCCATCGACCTTGACCCATTTCCGCCAGAAAAGGCCATCGTATGTTTTCGATCGTTTACGGATAATAAACACAACCGGCCTAAACTTATCCGAATCCCAGATTCCGACCTCACCAATCCGCTCCTTCCAATATCTGTGTCGAAGCGATAAAGCCTCTTTAGTCAATATCATGATAGATCGAAATCATTATGAGGTTAGTGTCTCTTTTCATTTTCTTTAATACAAGTTTCGCAAGCTCAACTTGAAAGTTAGTGCTGCGCTGGTTATAAGCTTATAATCATCAAGTTGATCTTATGAAACTTGGGTTAGAAACCGATACGTCTGTGAGTATTTCTTCGTGTCAAATACTCTTCCTTGCAGAATCTCCTGATTTGGGCATTATCTGCGTACATCCCAGTCGCCACATACTCGATTTTACACTTACGGGCTACGTTCTCAATCTGACCACCCGACATAGTAAATTCTTTCGCCAATATCTCATACTCTTCTTTATCCATTTCAGGCAGCATTGCATGCCAGATTTTTGCTCTTGCTTCCACTCCCGGATTGGTGAATTCCACTTTATAGAGGAACCGACGGTCGAAAGCAGAGTCAAGATTATCGGTTAGATTGGTGGTGGCAATAAGAATCCCTTCGAATGTCTCCATTTCCTGAAGAATAATATTCTGCATTGCATTATCCATCTTTTCAACTGAAGATTGTAGAGTTTCAAATCGGCATCCGAATATGGCATCTGCCTCATTGAAAAGAAGAATCGGAATATGCTCAGAGCCTTGACATAACCTCTTGTAACGATCAAACACCATCTTAATGTTTTTTTCGCTTTCCCCAACATACTTATCCCGCAGACCTGAGATATTTACTTGAAAGATATCTCTTCCGGATTTCCTTGCCAATTGCAGAACAGTCTCTGTTTTTCCGGTTCCTGGCGCACCATACAGCAGACAGCATATTCCACAGCGCAGTCCACTCTCAGATAGTCTTGACTTCACTTTATCGAGTCCATCCTTACTGATAAGTCCACCGATACGCTCTATCTGTTCACGTTCAGCAGAGTTATAGAAAAGTTCTTTCTCCATAATATCTGTATGTGAACGCAAGTCTCGATCCGACTTTATTCTTAAAGGATCTTTATGGAGGATTCGTGGCTTATAAGCTCCCAATAGATCTCCACGAGCTTTGGAGGTTAGTTTCCATCTGTTTATATCAGCAAGTCCATCATCAGTTCCAAATTCAAAAATCCCTTTTCTGAACAACTCTTGCTTCCCTTCTATCAATCTGGTTATAAGCATATGCAGTTCACGCTTATTTTTAAACCAGTCATCGATATCTGAACGTACGAGTCCCTCCCGGAGAGCACCTGCAAATTTTGTGTAATCGCTTATCGCAAGCAACAGAAGCAATTTGGAGGAAGAATCCTCCAAATTGCTATAGACTTCATATAATGATAATTGTTTGTTGGCTTCACAAAATTCATAGAGCCATTGTAGTTTGTCTTCAAGAGTGATATCTTCATCCGATCCTTCCGTATCAAAAAAGTATGCAAGTCTTTCCACGAATGCTTGCTCGCTAAGACCATCAAGCTTTTCCGGAATAAATTTCTGGTTGTTTTCCAATGCGTTGATGACTCCGGCTGCCAGGCGGAATCCTATCATTTTTTCTCCAAAATTGCGCATGATGTGATGTTTTATCCATTTCTTCTCCTTGAGAATTTTGATTTCTTCTTTAAGCGACATAGCTTTCAAACGAGACACTTCCAAAAAGTTACTTATATCTTCCCAGTCTACAGTTTTTCCTATTTCACTTAAAACGCCAACTATGACTACCTCTTTAGGGGTCATTTCAAGTTCTTGACAAAGAAAAGCAAACTCTTTTGACAATTTATCCCAAAAATTTTTCCTTAATCCTGATTTCTTTGCCTTTGTCACTACCCTATCGAGAGCTGAGATGATATTCATCTCCCTTTCTTCGTCATCTTCATCAATGTAAACCACGGGCTCATCAAATGAACTTCCAGGATGGGTTCCCGAATCAATCGCTTCCAGCAATGATTGAAAATCGTTTATTTTTTTCATCTTTTTGTTGATTATAGTTTCTGCAAAGTTACCACTTCCCCACTTCAATAAAAATTAAGAACTTGATACAGTGATAGTATGTAAGAAGTCCTGTGGCAATATTGCCACAGGACTTATATTATCTACGCATATTTTCTATTTCAATGATGTATTATTTTGAGCGATCCCTGGTATATTGGATTGTGGGATACAATCTCGGATCTTCATAATATACTTAAAGTTGCGAAGAATCTGATAATAGTTTTAGACTAATCAAATCTGATATTTCTAATTAAGATGCAGTTATCCGTCTTGACATCAATGCTATCATTTATATTTCAGATATTTTGAAGCCGTCTTTTTCTGCGATTGTTACTATTCTATCATAATTTCTATCCTTTCTTGCTTGATCAATATTAATTTTGCAACGGGCTCCACCGATTGTAACTGGCTCTCCATAACCGGTAGTACTATCCGTAGGAGAAACATAGAATTTGCCAATAATTTTAAATTTATCTTCAATCCATTTGAAATCCCTGCCTAATTTATCATATTGGAGAAGAAGTGCCTCCAGAAAAGTCTTTTGGTTCACCTCAACTTTTTCTTGAAGCTTTGGATGCTCGATTATATATTTCCTTCGCGGATTTCTCTTATCATATCCGCTTTTAATCTGGGCGAAATCATCTTCTTCAGCACACTCTTTAGCAGCCAACAAGATTAACTCCTTATTGTCTTTATAGAAACTTGATAGAAGTTCTTTATATTCTTTTGATAATGCAATTGGTTGATTTGACATAAAATCTGATGGGTGTTGAAGTGTATCAATAAGTTCGTTTAAATCTCTTTGGTAGTCTTGAGGGATTTTATCACCCAAGTGTTTGATTTCTGAAAGAAGTGGATCTAATATATGATACATAAAATTATTATACGACATGTTTATATATGCATCACAACTAGCTATCCCTTCTTTAGGATCTAAATATACATAATACCGATTTTGAATATCTTTTTTATATTCTCTTTCTATAGAATTCCAGTAACGCTGACATTGGTCACTATGTTGCTTGATTTTTATCTTATTTTCTATGACTATGCAGAACAGTTCTTCAGTATACTCAGCTTTATCAACAGAGTAATATCTGACTTTCCCCTTGGCAAATATGTCTATTTTACCTCCTTTTTTACCGTTACCAGACTTGGGGATTGAGAATTCAGTTTCAATAAACGATGTTTCAACATTAATATTTGAGCTTGTCAACAAGGCAATATTCAATGGCGTATGTTGACCCATTTCAAATTTTTTTGAAGCGACATATCTTAAGAGAAAGCCCATAGGAGCGACTGGCAAAGATTTGTTCAAGGCAAAATCATTGAGAACATTTTTAATAAATTTGCTCAATATAATTTCTTTATTTTCTTGTTCAATCCTTGTAAGCAAACTTGATTTTTGAGAGAGAGCCAACAACTCATTATAGCAACTTGAGGCATGAATCTCTCTTAATTGCTCCATGAGTTTGAGATCTTCATTATTTGGTTCTTTATTTTCCACTTCCTAATGATATAGCCTGATATTTAGAAATTATTATTTACAATTTCATCTGCAAAGTTAACATTTTCATTTGAAAAAATCAAAAGCCTTAACTGTGATTTTCCTATTATATGGACTTTTTCATATCCCCAAAGTCACTCCGCTGTCAAGGAGCAGATAGTTGCCGGCGTTGGCAGGAGTGCGTAGTGGGAAAGTTGCTGCGAGACTTTTACGACCATATTTACGAGCAAACCGCATGGTATGCATACTGCCACTCTGTGCAGGACACTGCGCAAGAATGACCATCTCGGATAATGCCGCCTGAAGACGGTTGCGTGCTACAAGACGCGTTGGATTTGCCTTAACTCCTATCACTTGCTCACTAAGGATCAATCCACCGCAATTCAGAATTGCTTCTTCAAGCGATTTATTCTCGCGAGGATGGGTAATGTCCAAGCCATTTCCAACAATTGCTATTGTTTTTCCTTTAGCATCCAAGCAACCACGATGAGCTGAAGCATCACAACCTAATACTAATCCACTTACAACCACATATCCCTTCTCAGCATACTCCTTGCCCAGCTTATAAGAAATCATATTCCCCTCCTTGTCGGCTGCCCGAGCACCGATAATCGCCAAAGCTTTACTTTCATTCAAAAGTTTAAGATTACCCTTGCAATGTATCACTGCAGGGCAATCTTCTCCTATTGCAAGTAATCGAGCCGGAAAAGCCCTATCTTGACAAGATATACTCACAATCCCCAATTTTTCCTGGAGATCAAGAATATCATTAGCTTTGCCCACACAATCTTGCAGTTGAGGATTCTCGTCATACATTCTATCAAATTCTGAAAGAGTAGTCCTACGAATCTCCTTTACAGGACATTGAAGCATTTGTAAAGCCATTACCTCATCGACATTTAAAGCTTGCGATTCCGTCTCATTTTCTTTAATCAATTTGTTTTCATATACTTTATTTTTCTCTTGGTTCCTAACTTTTGTGAATCTCTCAAATTCCCTCATTATCTGTAGGAGTTGTGGTGGCAAACGTCGCCCACACTCTTCTGCGATATGCTCCAGAATAGGATAGATAATACATTGTTTTTGTGTCCGCTATATTCATAGGAAGACCCTATGGTATCACCTGCAATTGCCCCTAACATATCATACTCTGTTAAATGTTATTTTATCATTTCCTGCAAAGTTAAGGTCTTCAGGCCACAATAAAAATTAAGAACTTGACCTATTATAAAATATAATCAAGCCGGCAGAAAATCTTCTACAGATCTGATTATTCATGGCAGTTTTGATTATATTTATTTGTTCTTACATGCTCTTTCGCGCATATATCCTGTCGGCTGATAAAGTTCTGGCTCCTTGGAATATGACTTCATAAAATCAAAGTAAAGTTCAAGAGTTCTTCGACCAGATGAATAATCTGTAACAGATATATCTTTATACTCACCACTCTTTTGTGCTATATCAATTATTCTGAACAGACGCTCCCTATCTTCATCGCTCCAAAAACATTTCTTATTTCTAAGAATCCAATCAAGGTGAGTCAATATTCTTGTGGGAATTTTGTTTATCAAAATGCGATTATACAACTTCGTAAGACGGGAAATTGATGAATAGGAGCCGTTTTGACCTTTATAGGAATTCTTTCGTCGTGCATCTGGATGCTTCCATTCCGGATTATCTTTCCCATGAAGCATCTTCAAATACTGTGCAAATTGTTTGGATAATGGGATACTTATAGACTCGTCCTTCGTCCTTGGTAGCCTTGGCATACCGACTCTACTACTTATGTCATCAATTCTCCATCGGATGTAATTGGAATATAAACGAAACGCCCTTACCCAAGTATCTTTTGGCAATATTTCTTCCGTTCCATAGGATGTACTAATATAAATATCTCCGAACTCATCTATCCGTTCAAGCTCCCCGAGATACTCCAATAAGATATCATACTGATCCTCTATTTCCGCTAACTTTTCTGCCAACAGCGAGTCTTTAGTGACAATCTCCCTCCATCCCTCAGGGATATCATCTATTGCCTTAGTAGTAAACGCATCCTTAAGGTCATCAAAAAGAGAATTCTCCTCAAAGACAGTCAAGAATGAAGTCTTGACATCCGCTAAATATTGTTTAGCAGATTGTTTAGTCAAACCAGCTTGTTTGACACACCATTGTATGAAACCTTCAGAGTCGTATGGGATCTCCTTATCCAACACATCTTGTATCGGGAATTTTTTTTGTCTTGCCATAATTTCTAATAATATTCTTCTGTAAAGTTACTTCTCTTCTACATTATCGCAATTTAAGAACTTGACAATCCATATCACCTACATTTTTTCTATTCAGTAGGTGCTATCTTCCCTAAGCATTGCTCTATAATACCTTTCATACTGTTCCCGCAATTTCTTCGGAAACCTATAGCGCAAAGGCATAATATTGAGAATATGCAAATGGTCATGATTGGCATAGCTTGGGAGGGCAATTGCCTTCATCATCACGACCTCCGCCTCCTCAAGATTTCTACCGTATCCGACACAAAAAATGCCGCACATCGAACTTAGGGTAATGCTGACGCTTACGCCCAGATAAATCCCTGACACCATACTCAATGACCGCAAAAAAATTAGTATCCCGCTCCCTCCACAACGGATTCAATGCCAGCTCCCTAAATTCCTCAAATGTCATACCCGGCTCAATTATAAATACTCATCTAAATCATAGACATCTCTAATTTGATTTATGATATTCAGACATATTTTCCGACTTGATTCCTCTCTTCCACTCACTAATCCTTCATAATCAATTAATTCTTGTTCTAAAGAATCAAGTTCGTCTTTTAGGGTATAAGGGTCATAATCCTCTTCACCTTGGACATCATAATCAAGGATATAATCTATTTGCTCTCGTATTTCTTTGAACCGTTTAATCATAAACCTCCAAAAGTTTTATTGCCTTTATCCTATTGTACACATCGCGAGAATTTGCAATTATTTCGAGTGCATCTGTCTCCCATCCATTCTTAAAAATTGTCCTTGCCTTAGACAATCGCCCATTCTGTGAGTTAGCTGTAAACTTACTGTATTCTGGATAAATCCTTGTCATTTCCAATACTGTAACATTAATATCCTTTTCCAAGGCAGGAAAAAGATAATCTACAAATACTTGCATACCACAATCTTTTAGCAGTTTCTTAAGTTGTTCTTCTTTTTCTTTCATAATTATTACTATTATTCGAATTTTTATTGATTTATCTTAACTTCAATCATTCTCAAGCTAAACTTCGACTTGATTATTTATATTGGGAAGATTACAATATGTTACAGCAAATTCAGAAGATCTCCAAAAGAAAGCTTTCCATTCTTTACATCCTTCACCTTCTTCTTATATACACCTTCAAGTTTTTCCTTGAAAGCATCCGAAACCGGGAATGAAGGTCTCGACACACAAGACACCGGGACATAGCACCAGTCACTTCCCTCTGTCAGCAACTTGTAATCTTCTTGATCCTGGTCATACAATTCCTCATCCGATTCTTCAGTTGGATTAAAGTCCTCCTTATCTTTTTTCTCAGGTCCTTCATACACTATGGCAAGCCTAACCATTCCTTCTTTCAGGTCGTGATACTCTACAATTTCGCCAGCCCTAAAACTCTCGCTTGCTGTGTTTGACATCAATTCTCCTTTAGTATCGAATACCCTCACATCCTGATATTCCTCATCTAATATTATAGAATTCAACGGGAGATGATATGCCCTGACGGTATATAATCCCTCTTCCTCCTCCACAGCCTCCTTCACTCGCTCCAAAACCTGCTTTTGGTCAAGCACATTGACAGAGTAAACTTTTTCCACATAGAAGCTTTCTGTTCCTGAAAATGGAATATCCTTTCGATCCTTTGGGTCATTGGGATCAAGCATGGCATAGAAACGGTTTTGCCTATACACGTCTATGCGATAAAAAGAGGAAAAATCCTGTTCCTCAAGTTCTTCTTTGAAATTTGAATTTACCATAGTCTAATATTTTAAAAATAAACGATGTATCTTAATGTCGTCTCACTCAGCAGGAATTCACCCATTTTTGACTTGATAAACGATTTCTTATCTGCTGTATTGCAGTTTCGATCTAATTTGTTTTTTCACCCTTCATAATATTTCTTTCATCATAACATTTAATTATGAATGAAGCTACTGGCGCCCATAAATGGATTTCTCCTAAATTATTTTCTTCAAACACCTTAGCATTATTATTTTTGCCAAAATTTTTCATCTGGTTATAGTTTGTTCTAAAAGGAAATGTGAACTTACTCTCAAATTCAGATTTAAGTGTGTCTCGCGTTACTGATACCTCATCATTATGACTTAATCTCATAAACAAGTCCAGAATCAGGCTATTATTTTGTTTTGGATTAGTGAGCCATTTAGGTACTTTTCGTTTGACTTTTTCAACCTCAAGTTTCTCATGTTCCGTTTTTTGTCGGTTACAATCTTCAGATTCAAGTAGTTTATTAGATGTTCCAGACTCCACTTTTTTTGATACTAAATAATAAGAATCTTTTGCCATGAATTTAAAACTATTATTATAATCTAATTGGGGAATCGTGCATAATATTTCGACATATTCTCTTATTTTGGCTTTAATAATTTCATCCACTTTAGATGAATCCATTAAGCTCTTAAAGATATGATTATATAAATCTTGATAGGTTATATGAATATATTAGAGAACCTTGATTAAGTAAATCTTCTAAATTATCTCCTCGTTTATTACGTTCTGAAAATTCTTTATTACCTTGCTTTTTTGCTCTCTCAAGGCAAATTTTCAGTAGCTTTACTATGGGACTGATTTCAATATCCTTATTCCAATCATCATTATCGAAGATCCATGCAAGAAATTTAGACTGAGGTTTCTCTGTTCTTTCAATTCCAAAAATTCTAAAAATATTGTTTTTATCCATACAAATACAGCAAAAAATATAAAAAATTTAACCCTCACACTACTATTTTGATAAATTCTTTTCTTACGAAAAATATAAAGATTCAAAAGGGTTGAAATCGATTTTCAAATCAATTTAACTCCAATTTAACTCTTGTAACTCAATGTCCTACACTCAATGCAAAGTTAGGTATTTATTACCTGACGTCTATATTTCACACTTTCTTTAGCACTTAAAAGATATAATAAAGAAATGCGATTATAGAAAAGCCATTGAGTTTTATCCATGTAAGGAAGAAGCCAGCATTTGTCTTCGAATTCTTTCATAAGATTTGCCATACTCTTTATATTTTTGAATTTCTCTGCAAATTTAATACTTTTTCGTTATAATAATTCTTAAGACCTTGATTACTTTATTTTGAGGGCGATAACGGAGCGGGGCGGCTAGGGTGGAAAGTAAAGTGCAACTGGATGCAAAAAGTTAGTTGGTGAGGGCGGATCTGGCCTCAGTAGGTGTCTGGCCGTAGGCGTCGCGGTAGCATTTGGTGAAATAGGCGGGAGTGGAGAAGCCCACCTCGTAGGCTATCTCGCTGAATGTCTTCTCTGTGGAGATGATCAGCTGATGAGCCTGCTGAAGGCGCAGGCGGCGTATCAGCTCCACAGGGGCATAGTTGGTGAGAGCCTTTATCTTGCGGTAGAGCTGCGAGCGCTCCAGCCCCATACGCGAAGCTATCATGTCCACGCCCAGGTCGGCGTTGCTGATCTCCTTGCGGAATATTTCAAGGAACCGGCTGTAGAACTCGCTGTCGATATCCGATCCGGGAGTCTGCGCCTGTGGCTTCGCGGCGTTGCCGGCAGCCACAGGCTCGGAGGTCTGCCACAGATCCTTTATGCGGCGCCGGTTGGCGATAAGGCTCTCGCACTTAGCCCTGAGCACGGCGCTGTTGAACGGTTTGGACAGATAGCCGTCGGCTCCGCTGTCGTAGCCCTGCACACGCTGCTCGTCCATGCTGCATGCGGTGAGCATCAGCACAGGGATATGCGATGTGGACACCTCTCCCTTGATGCGCCGGCAACATTCAAGTCCGTCCATCACGGGCATCATCACGTCGCAGACGATCAGGTCGGGCACATATTTCGCCGCCATCCTCACACCATCCCTGCCGTTGGAGGCAAGGATGATATTGTACCGGTCGTTCAGCAACTCGCCCACAAGTTTCTGTATGTCCTTATTGTCGTCAATCACCAGCACTATCGGCCTCTCGTCAGCGAAAGTGATGGTAGTGTCGATAGCGTCGAGCTCGGCAGCCACATCGCGGCCGTCGATGCGCTTTTCCGCCGCTTCGGTAGTCTCGGCCACATGCCTTACGGGCAGGATGACAGTGAATGTGGTGCCCTTACGCAATTCGCTCTCCACCGATATCGAACCCTGATGGAGCTCCACGAATGCCTTGGCCAGCGAGAGCCCGATGCCCGAACCCTTGGGATGCACCTGGTCCACCTGATAGAAGCGGTCGAAGATCTTGCCCATGTCGCGCTCGCTTATGCCCTCGCCCGTATCGCTGACACTGATGGTGAGACGCTCGCCGTCGTAGTCGCAATCCACGGCTATACGGCCATTGTCGGGGGTGTATTTGAACGCATTCGACAGCAGGTTGAAGAACACCCGCTCTACCTTCTCTACATCCACAGCCATGGGCATCGGCGCATCCTGCGGACGAGTGGTGAGGCTCAGCCTGATATCCCTCTTGCGGGCCAGGGCATAGAATGCCTCCATCCAATCGCTCACCGCATTGCGGAAGTCAATCTCAGTGAGATGCACGTCGAGTTTTCCGTTCTCGTACTTGCGGAAATCCAATATCTGGTTGATCAGGCGCTGGAGTATCCTCACGTTCTTGTCGGCTATCTTCATGAGTGTGTTCTGTTGGGGAGTGAGGTTGGAGGCTGCGGCGAGCTGCGCCACCGGCTCGGATATAAGCGTGAGGGGCGTGCGCAGGTCGTGCGACACATTTGTAAAGAACATAAGCTTCGACTGCGTGGCCTCCTGCAGCTGGCTGTTGAGCTGCGCCTGTTTGTCTCGCTCCTCCTCCAGCTGCCTGTTCTTCACCATCAGTTCGCCCTGATGGCGTGTGCGTTGCCAGTAAGCCCTGAGCAACAGGAATCCCATCCCGAAAAGCAGGATTATTATCACCACACAGGCATAGAAAAGCGACGTCTGGGCAGAGTGTTGCGCCCAATAATCGTCGATACTGGCTTTCAGCAGCTTCATCTTTCCCGTTTCCTGCCTGAGGGTTTCATCCTGCAGCAGGAGGATATCGGCATTTGTGCTGTCGACAGCCGACGACACAGGGAAGAACATCTCACGGTCGTAGGGCTCGCCCTTCAGTATGGCAAGGGCAGTCTGAATGATGCGGTGTCCTTCGGTTGGATACAGGAATGTAGCGTCGATCACGCCGTCTGACACCGCCTGTATGCCTATTTGCGGAGCGGCGTCGATACCTATTATCATTATGTCGCCACGACCGAGCTTCTCAGCCACTTTCGATGCGCCTATGGCCATACGGTCGTTATGGGCGAATATCAGATCCACATCGTCATATATCTTCAGCAGGGAGTCGGCTACCAATACGGCATCCTCCTCATTCCAACTCGCAGGAGAGGTGGCGAGAAGCTGTCCCCCACCCTCGGCGAATTCCCTTACGAATCCCTCATGGCGTCCTTCGGCAGGGGTGGAGCCCACACGCCCGTATATCTCAATCGCCTTCGGCTCCCCGCGCAACGCATGTAGGGCATAGTGGGCGGCTGAGTGGCCAAGCCCGATGTCGTCCACACCGATACGGGCAGTGTAGGTGGTGTCGCTGATGTTGCGGTCGAATATCACCACCGGCGTGCCGCTGCCGTACACCTCCCTGATCACCGGGGTGAGGGCGGCGGCCTCGTTGGGAGACACGATTATGATGTCGAAGCCGTTGTCGACGAAATAACGTATGTCCTGTATCTGCTTCTCGTTGCTGTCGTCGGCTGAACGTATCTCCACTACCGCATCCTCGTGGAACATTATCTCACGGTCGATCTCATCGTTCATCTTCATACGCCAGTCATCCTGACTGCACTGCGACACACCAATCTTGTACACTTTGTCATCAGTGCAGCCGGGGAGCAGGAGGCTGAGCATAGCCAGCACAAGGCTGAATGTAATTAGTCGTTTCATTGCGAATCATGGTATTACCGCCACAAAGATAAGAATAAAATCCTATTAATGTGGTTGTGTCACTTGTCAAAATTCGGGCATTACAACAAATTTCACATACTCTGCACGATTATTTATAACACCTATACCTTGTTTTGCAGTAACTTTGCAATACAATCCGACAGAAAAAACATCCTACCGGTAAATATGGTAATAAATGATATGGTAATAAAGATTGAAATTGGTGACAGGGGTATGATTTCATAAGGTAAGAAAGATTGTGCTTTAAGTTTGCTTTTTTTGGAAATTATATTTAGACCGACATAATGAAAAAGAACATCAAGACACTCTTGGCTGCAATGGCAGCCCTCCCCGCTTTCACTGCCCCGGTGGCGATGGCCGCCGACGGAGTGGAGGTGAACCACCTCGGGGTGAACAACACGCTGGTACGCGTCACCGGCAATGACAAATATGTGCTCTTCCCCGTGCAGGAAAGCACCGACGATGCCAGGATCAACGTATTGGTGGATGGAAAGATCGCCGAGACGATATATGTGCGTCTCGCCAAGTCGAAGACCGACTACACCGTGCCGTTCGACCTATCTCCTTACAAAGGGAAAAATGTTGTATTCGACATCGTGATGCCTCACGACAGGGGCTCGGTGCGTGAGATCAAGGACGATGCCTGCTGGAAAGGAATCACACTTGCAGATACATTCGACACCTCAAACATCGAGCAATACCGTCCCGCCTATCACCATACGCCCCTCTACGGATGGATGAATGACCCCAACGGAATGTTCTACAAGGATGGCAAATGGCATCTATACTATCAGTACAATCCCTACGGCTCCAAATGGCAGAACATGACATGGGGACACTCCGTATCGTCCGACCTGGTGAACTGGGAAGCCCAGCCAATAGCGATACGCCCCGACGGGCTGGGTTCGATATTCAGCGGCAGCTGCGCCATCGACACTGAGAACAGTGCGGGCTTCGGCAAGGACGCCGTAGTGGCTATGTACACATCGGCAGGCACAAGCCAGATGCAGAGCCTTGCGTCGAGCACCGACGGCGGCATTACGTTCGCGAAATATCCCGGAAATCCGGTGCTCACCCTCGAGAGCGAGGCACGCGACCCAAACATGTTCTGGAATCCTGAGACCAAGCAGTGGACACTGGTGCTCGCCCATGCCCTTGACAAGGAGATGCTCTTCTTCTCCTCTCCCGACATGAAGGAATGGACCCTGACCGGAAGCTTCGGCAAAGGACTTGGCGCACAGGACGGCGTGTGGGAATGTCCCGACCTTTTCGAGCTGCCCGTAGATGGCACAGACAAGTCGAAATGGGTGCTGATATGCAACATCAACCCCGGCGCACCGTTCGGCGGTAGCGGCATACAGTATTTCGTTGGCGATTTCGATGGAAAGACATTCACGTCGGACACCGACGCCTCCGGCAACGTACCCACAAAGTGGCTCGACTATGGCAAGGACAACTATGCCCTGGTGAGCTGGAGCGACACCCCAGACGGCCGACGCACAGCCATCGGCTGGATGAGCAACTGGCAGTACGCCGGCGACGTGCCCACCAGGCAGTTCAGGAGCGCCAACACCCTGCCGCGCGAGATCGGACTCTTCACAGCCCCGGACGGAGAGATCTACGCGTACTCAGCCCCGTCGCCCGAACTTACCAAGCTCCGGGGAGGACTGGTGAAGGAGGTGAAGAAAGCCTCCGCAGGCAAAAAGCCGACAGCATACCCGCTTCCCACCACCAATGACGGCATTTGCGAGATACTTCTCGACATAGACGCACAGAAATCATCTACCGTAAGCCTCACTCTCGCCAACAAGGAAGGCGAGCAGGTGGTGATGACCTACGATGCCAAGGACCGGACAATGAGCTTCGACCGTACCAAAAGCGGCATCACCGATTTCAGCGAGAATTTTCCTGCCGTGACAGTGGCACCCACTCACGAGAACAGCGGCAAAGTGTCGCTACGAATGTTCATCGACCGCTCCAGCATCGAGCTATTCGGCAATAACGGGCAGTTCGTGATGACCAACCTCGTCTTCCCCACCCACCCCTACACCACCCTGAGCGTAGAGGCTGCAGGAGGTAACGCCCGAATCGAGAACCTCAGAATCTATTCAGTGAAAAGTGAATAACGAATAGTGAAAAATGCCGGCGGGGGTTGTCTCCGGGTGCTCCCGTCACTATCCACATTCACAATCAACCATTAATCCAACATAAAAAATGACACAGCCACTCGTCACCAATAAGAAATCATTCATCCTACAGATAATCCCCGTGATGCTCTGCTTCTTCGCCATGGGATTCGTCGACCTGGTGGGCACAGCCTCCAACTATGTGCAGAAGGATCTCGGCCTCACCGACTCGCAGGCCAACCTCTTCCCCTCGCTCGTGTTTTTCTGGTTCCTGATATTCTCGGTACCCACCGGAATGCTGATGAACAAGATCGGACGCAAGAACACCGTGCTTATCAGTCTCATCGTCACCGCCGTGTCGCTTGCCATCCCGGCATTCGGCGACAGCTACTCGGTGATGCTCATATCATTCTCTCTGCTCGGCATAGGAAATGCCATCATGCAGACATCCCTCAACCCACTTGTAACCAACATTATCGGCGGAGACAAGCTGGCATCCGCCCTCACATTCGGACAGTTTGTGAAGGCTATCGCTTCATTCCTTGCTCCTATCATCGCTGCATGGGGAGCCACTACACTTCTCCCCACGCTCGGATTGGGATGGAGAGTGCTGTTCGTTATCTATGCAATTGTCAGCTTCCTGTCAATCTCCCTTCTCGCCGCCACTCCGATTAAGGAAGAGAAGCCCGACAAGGTCTCAGGAATCGGCGAATGTGTAAGACTGCTCGGCCGCCCGTTCATCCTTCTCTGCTTCTTGGGCATCATGTGCCATGTGGGCATTGACGTCGGTACCAACACTACCGCGCCCAAGATCATCATGGAGCGTCTGGCACTCCCGCTCGAAGAGGCAGGCTACGCCACCAGCATCTATTTCATATTCCGCACGATCGGAAGTTTCTTAGGAGCGTTCATCTTAGCGCGTATATTGCCGAAGGTCTTCTTTGCCATAAGCGTGACCATGATGCTCGCAGGCATGGTGATACTCTTCGCTTGCGACTCACTCAACGCGCTCTATATAGGTATCAGCCTGATCGGATTCGGCAATTCCAACATTTTCCCAATAGTGCTTTCCCAGGCCCTTGTGTATGCACCGAATGAGAAGAACGAGGTATCGGGCCTGATGATCATGGGTCTCTTCGGCGGTACGGTGTTCCCGCTGGCAATGGGGTTCGCCGCTGATGCCATCGGCCAGATTGGTGCAGTGACGGTGATGACAATTGGGGTGGTTTATTTGTTATATTATACAACGAGAATCAAATCAACTAATAATTAGAATATCATGAAAGGATACGTAGTCGGTATGGGAGAAGCCCTGTGGGACGTTCTTCCCGAAGGAAAGAAAATAGGCGGCGCACCCGCGAATTTCGCATATCATGTGTCGCAGTTCGGTCTGCCGAGCTGTGTGGTCAGCGCAGTGGGCGATGACACTCTCGGCAAAGAGATAGTGGAAAATTTCACCTCGAAAGGGCTCAATCAGCTTATCGCTGTAGTACCCTATCCAACCGGAACCGTGCAGGTGGAGATCGATCAGGCAGGCATACCCCAGTATGACATCAAGGAGAACGTCGCATGGGACAACATTCCTTATACCCCGGAACTCGAAGCCCTTGCGAAGGACACAAAGGCTGTATGCTTCGGTTCGCTGGCTCAACGCAATGTGGTGTCGCGCAACACGATCAACAGCTTCCTCGACGCCATGCCCAAGACCGACGACTCGCTTGTGGTATTCGACGTGAACCTGCGTCAGGGATTCTACAACAAGGATATACTCTGCAACTCGATGGAGCGCTGCAACATCTTGAAGATTAATGATGAGGAACTGGTTACAGTGAGCCGGATGTTCGGTTATCCCGGAATCGACCTTCAGGACAAATGCTGGATTCTCCTGGGCAAATATAATCTTAAAATGCTCATCCTCACCTGCGGCATCAACGGCAGCTACGTGTTCACTCCCGGCAATATCTCCTACCAACCCACACCCACCGTCGAAGTAGAGGACACCGTAGGCGCCGGCGACTCGTTCACCGCCGCATTCATCGCAAGCATCCTCAAGGGCAAGTCCGTGGCAGAGGCACACGCCTGCGCCGTACGCACCAGCGCCTACGTCTGCACACAGAAGGGCGCCATGCCCATCCTCCCCGACTCGGTGAAAGAATAGGTTTATTTTAGTTTTTTTAGCTAAGACATTAGTATCAAGGTAAAAAAGCATCGGGGATACATCAGACGATGTGTCCCCGATTGATTTTTAACCTTAAAGGCAAGCTGTCATACACCTATCGTTTTTGCAGATGGGAAAGGCACGTTACCGTGCCATGTCGGTGAGGGTGAACTTGCCGTCCATCTCCTTTGGGACTTTCTTGCCGGAGAGGAGGTCGAACATGAAATCACGGATGGTGGGGGTGTCCAGACGTGCGGGAGTACCGTCGGCATAGTTGCCAAGGTCGTAGGTCTTGAGAAGCTGCGGACCCAGGGCGGCCGCGGTGAGGAGGAAATGGTTCTGGAAACGGTCGGTGTCGATCATGTCGGCGGCAAGCACCTTGCCGATGACGGTGAACGAGCGCAGCGACCTCTGCCGCTCTCCATCAATCAGATTGGATTTCACCTCGTCGGCGGCAAGATTCATGGGGATGCGTCCGGAAAGGGAATCTTCAGGAACTCCACGCAGCAGAGCTCCGAGGTCGGCGAGTGCGAGATTGTAGAGACGCGGCGATGAAGAGATGTCAGGACTCTCGATGGTGAATGCCGATGGCAGAAGCAGTTGCACGATGCCGTCGAGGGTGACACGGGGGGTATTGAACGTGCCGACGATGCAGTTGCTGATCCGGGCTTCCTGCGTGGCGAACACACCTCCGATCACCACACAATTGTCCAGCGAGATCTCGTCGGCGTAGATGCTGCCGGCCACATAGCAGTTGGTCAGTGTCACCGTCTTGGCGTTGATGTCCGAGCAGAACGTGGGGCGGCAATCGTTAGTCCTGGATGTTATGGAGTCGGCGGAGCCGACAGCCTTCATGAATTCAACCTCACCGGTCACGCCAGAGGCGATGTAGAGTTCCTTCTGTGCGAACACCGCGCCCTTCACCACTACATCGCCGCCGCGCACCTGGATAGTGTTGCCGAACACAGCCCCTTCCACTTCCACATTACCGTTGAAGATCACGTTGCGGGTGAGTTCGGATATTTTTTGCGGAAGAATGGCGCCACGCACCAGATTGTCACGGAGAATTATCTCTGTGGCGTCAAATCGTATCTCATTTAGTTCTTTTTTATCACTCATTTCTGTAAAGATTCTTAGATGATTATTTGCCTGTAGTGGCAGTATTGGATAGATTGAAGAGACGGGCGGTCATGTCTGCCACCCGGTGGTCGTGGACGTTGTTGGCATTCTGGTGCTGGTTGGCGACTTTCTGATTGAAATAGTCGCTGATGCCGCGGATATCGCTTTCCTGCATGGTTCCTGCCCATCCGGCCCTGTCAATGCCCGAATAGAGCACATCCTTCGCCACACCCTTCAGCAGCGGCGAAGCGTGCAGCTCACGCCACGGAGCTTTCTCTCCTTTGGTTTCCATCACACAATATGGAGTGGATAGAAAAGATGATTCAGCCGCAGGAAGCAGGCACCGCCTGATTACATCGTCGGTGTCGTGCTGCACATCAAGGAATCTCTTGCCCTTGGCGATAGCGTCCAGTGCCTGTCTCTTAGCCACATTGGCAGCCAGCATGGAGTGGACCTTAGCATTCTCGGCTGCTATCACCGACACGGTGGCGGGGGCTTCCTCGTTGCCGGCATGGCTACCTATCCGGTCAAGTGTGCGCACTGACCTGAACACCGGTTCGTCGACAGTGTAAATCCTGTTCTCGAGTTCTTTGTTAAGATCAGTGAATATCTTGAGATATCTTTCTGCAAGCCGCTGATAGTCGACACCCATCTGACGCTGCTTGTCGCGGCAACGCTGAGCGAGCTTGTTGAGCTGCAGCAGCAGGGTTTCCGACTTGATCTTCAGCTCGGTGATATGCTGGGAGATGTCGGATCTCACCGTATCGAAGAAACCCTTCACGATAGTGTCGCCCACCTTTTTGCTCGAATCGCTGATGGCCTTGAGCTGTGCGGCCTCTGTTGCGACAACCGACCCTGTGAGCATGTCGACACCGGATTTCACGCCATCCACTGCCTCATCGAAAGGATCTGTGTCTACATGAATGTCGAAATTCACAGTCTCGTCAGCCGAGCCGGAATAAGACAAGGAACCTCCGTGCTGTGATGCCGGATAGTTCAAGGTGCCCGAATATCTCACGGTGACAGTCTTTGAAAAACGTCGTGTATAACTCATTATGGCATGGTGTTATTATTGTTATTACAACGTATCAAAGCAACTACTGCCGAACATCTTCACGACCATCTTGCGCTGGCGTTCGCCGAGATTCGATTTCGCCACCAGCTGGTTGAAATAGTTCTCGACCTCCGGATTGATCTTTTCCTGAACTTTCCAGACGAGAGCGCCGTCGTGATAGGCAGCTCCCACACGTGTCTCCACCGACTGCCGGGCATCCTTGGTGAGGCCAATTTCCGACACCTGGATGCGTGTCTGCATATTTCCGTTGCCGTCGATATTGCTTTCAGCAATGCACACAGGGACACAGAGAGTCAAAGTCGGGTCCGCCATCTTCCTCGGGAGCAGGATACGGTCGGTGATGGATTTAAGGATCTTTGAATCGGCTATAAAACTGTCGATCGACTCGATAGCCTTGGCGGCACGGTATTTGAGGTTCGATGATACGACGGCCTGCGAGGTCTTGACGGACTCAGCCTGCCCCATGGGCACAGTTGCCACCATCTGGTTGCTCCGGTTGGCAATCTTATCAGTCTCGGTAGTAGCGAAGAGTATCACCGGTCGGTCGACCTCCGTGATGCGCTGGGCAAGGTTACGGTTGAGGGAATTGAATATCTTCAGGTATCTGGCGGATATCATCTGGTAGTCACGCTCCATCCTCTGTCGAATGGCCGAAAGCTGCTTTCGCTGCTGGTTGAGACGCAATATCTGCGCGTCAAGCTTGCTGTGGAGCGCAGCCATTTTTTGAGATATCTGGGAGTGGATCAAGGCATAGAACCCTTGATTCACCTTCTTGCACACATGCTCGGCGCCGTCAGCCTGGGCCTTTATCACGGCTGCCTGCAGCCCCACCACCGCCGTGGTGGTGGCATTTACATGCTGCTTCACCGAATGGATCTCCTGAGCCAGTTCGGAAGTGTCAATAACGCAATCAAAATTATGTGACATAATCAGTTATTGAATGCTTGGTTATTCTTCTTTTGTCTCTTCGCTTTCTCCTGCCGGGTACTCGGCGGAGCTGTCGGCTGCCGGGTCTGAGGCTGTCGGCATGGTTGGGAGATTACCTTCCAGGGCTTCCTTGACCATCGCAGGGAGGTTGATTGAGAAATGCTCAAATGCCATATCGCTCACATGAGGTTGCGGCAGGATGTCGGCGTCCTTCGCCAGCTTCGGATTCACCCCGGCAAGACTCTTTCGGCGGTCATCCATCCTGTGGATTTCAGAGGCAGCCACAGCCATGGAGTTGGAGTAGCCGTCGCGTAGCTTGGCATCGTAATACTCCACGTGTCCGAATTTCTCGGCTTTCAGCTCGATATCATCCTTAAGGCGTTCAATGAAATCCTCGAACTCGGTCTGGCACCTCTGGAACTCCTGGCTCTGGAGTTCGAATGCGGCAAGGGTATCGGCCGTATTGTCCACAGTGTTCACCACCGTAGAGTCAAGGTCGCCGTCGGATAGCTGCATCTGGTTTTCCGTACGCTGCAGGGCGAGCAGATTGTTGTAGGCACTCACATATTCGGTCAGTGTGGTCTGCATCAGGTTGATGATATCCGAGCTTTCGGCACGGTTGGTACGGTAGAAAGCATCGGTGTCCTGATGCCACTTGTTGAGATAGCTCAGTTTCTGATCCTTGATATGATTATAGATATTCAGACGTTCGATGCGGTTCTCCTGCATCAGGTTCTGAACCATAGGGGCAACGATTTCCTCGTACATCTGGTGCAAGCCAAAAGGCTGAATGGTCTGCGAACCATCCTCAGCCACCCAAGTGGCTGACATGGGATTGAATTTCACCCTCGACGACGGGCGCAGCTGGAAAGGTTCGTATCCCTGGATATTGTCGGTGTAGTTGAAATCCTCCTGCCGGATTCTCTCTATCTCGTCAGCCTCAAGCGTAGGAGAGTAGTGGTTGTAGGGAGCCTTCAGTATCTGGTAGAGTAGACGGTTGGACTCGAGCACCACCTTGTCGACCGAAGCAACCTTCATGCGGGCGACGGTCTGCACGGATGTGCCTATGGCATGCATCAGTCCCTTGAGTATTTCCTCGAATTGCGTAGTCTCATCTGAGAGGGAGTTCTTCAGCTCGTTAATTTCGCGGAATCGCTCAATTCCCGATTCATAAATATCGCAGTCGAACACCTTCACCGTCGGGGCATCCTTAGGCTCAGTGGCTGTGGCATATTCATCAAGTTGCGGCAGATATTCCGAATCCTGGAGCACGAGGGGCAGCGACACGGAAGCTGTCTCAAGATCGTCCATACAGAAAGCCACGGTGCGTAGCGAACGCTCAAGAGCTCCAAGATAGTCATTCTCCTTGATCTCCTGTATGGAGAGCGAGTAGTCATCAGTAGCGATAGTCTCCGCCTCATCGGATGTCTCCACTACGGGAGCCTCTTTGGCAAGTTGGTTGAGCGACTGTATAGTCTGTATCAGTAAGGGATTCTGGCGCGACATCGACAACGACACCTCGGAATCGGGCACGGCATGTGTGAAATCTACGATAAAACTCTTGTCCTGATATTTCACCTGTTCTGCCACAGGAACGTAAGCCACACCGAGACGCGTCACCTTGTAGTCGCGGAATATATTGGCATGCTCCTGTCGGAACACTTCTATTTTCTCGTCGAGAGCGGCGATTTTCTTCTGTAGATTGCTCTTCACGATGAAATAGGGGAATATGAGCAGGAAGAGCCATACCCATGCCTTCGACAATTCCTCCTCCACCTCGGCCTTCTCTTTCTCGACCGCCTCAATCTCGCCTTCGATGCGTTCCTCTTCCTTCACTATCCGTTCTGCGCATTGCCGGTAGTAGTTGAATAGGATTTTTGCCTGGTCCTGCCAGATATTGGCAGAGTCGGCGAAAATTTTTCCATCCATAGATTTATTAAGTTTTATGATTTAATATTTTTATTTATTCCATTTAGTTAAAGACCAGACCTTCAAGCCTAATGCCTATGAAAGCTTCTTCCTCACCTGCAGGTCGCGTTCGAGCTTAGCTATCATGGCGGCTATCTGATCCTTATTCATTTCGAAATCCGTGAGATATGCCGCGAGGTTATCGCAGTCGCCAATGACCTTATCATCAGCCATAGTGCTTTCGGCAGACGCCGAAGGGGATATATAGCGAGTGTCTGAAGCGATCTTCCTTATCCGTTCGGCAAGGTCTGCAGGAAAAGCAGCATTGTCTTCAGCAGCCGAAAGCACTCCGGCCACAGCTGTCTTGATGTCGGCCTTGCCCTTCTTCAAGGCCGTTTCCCTGTCGTACACCTCCCGGGCCTTATCAATGCTTGCCTTTGAAGCCACTATGCCACATAGGAAAAACAGCAACAGGGTAGCCTGCACAGTGGCTTGTAGCCCGAAACCCATAGCACGGGACTCATACCATGCATAGATAATGTTCACGAGCATGAAAAGGAAGGCCAATGCTGAGTACCATCCCGTGGCAGCCCAACGCAGTCCGAGTCCTCCAGTCTCCTTATGCGACTTGTCGCCGATATGTACAAAAGGAAAGAATACGTTGAGGACATATATGATGTTGATGGCTGTCATCACTGCAAAGTCGAGCCACCGGATACCGTCCGGGAGCGCCTCATGTGGAATCAGCAGAAAGAACACCCCGGCTATGATAGCCTCGGCAGCAAGCGACAGGAGTATGGTGAATATTCTGATTTGCATGCGTTTAAGGAGATGAGCTTATAAGGTTATGGGGTTATAAGATTTATAAATTCGCGACTCGCACTTATCTTTTATTGCCGCAGCGCGGACAGAATTTGGCGGTAGGGGGCATTGTGTTTCCGCATCGCGAGCACATGTTGCTGCCGGTCACCACCGGTTGTCCGCAACCGGGGCAGAAGGCACAGCCTGCCGGAATCTCCGTATGGCAGTAGGGGCATTTCGGAATCGCACCGGAGAGCGGTGTCCCGCAACTCATACAGCGCCGTGCGCTCTCGGGATTGTCAGATCCGCAGTTGGGACATGGATTATATTTATTGCCGCAATGTGGACAGAACGCCATGTTATTGGGAAATTTCTTCGCACACGCCGAACAGTAAACCATCCTTGCTCCGCCACCGGAAGGCGTGTTGCCGTAAGCCGCCACTGCCCCACCGGTGTTCCCCCCGAATGTTGGCTGGTTGAACTGTGGATTCATGGCTCCGGCCCCGATTCCACCACCCATGCCATTCATCATGTTGATTGCCATGAGTCCGCCAAGCAGTCCGCCGCCATTGCCGCCGAAACCTCCGGACAGACTGTTCATGGCATTGTTGGCAGTGTCGAACAGCTGCTCCTGCTGCCATGTATGCCCCGTTATCGACATGGAGCTTTGTGTGGCGATGGCATCCTTCACCTTGCGGCCTTCCTCCGTTGAGGTGTCGATATCGACATTCGACACATAGAATTTCGTCAGCTCCACACCCTGCTCACTCCAAAATTCACTGAGTCTGACACGCAGCATGTCGGATAGACCATCAAGATGAGCCGACACCGACTTGAAGCCGATATTGTTCTGCTGCATGAATCCCACAATGGCGGATTTGGCTTTAGTTGTGAATTCGCCCTCGAACTGGCGTGTAAGGTCGGTCTGAGTGAAAATATCTCGGGTGCCAACCATCTTGATGATGAATTTCTCCGGATCGGTGATGCGTATACCATATTGACCGTCAATCATCAATGGCAGATTTGTCTGATAGTCGACATCCTGAATATTGAGCCGATGAATCATCCATGGAGTTGAATATGAATCAATAAGATTGATGAACCACACCTGGGCAAGAAAAGGATTCCTGCCTCCGAACGGCAATCCGAAAAGCCGGCGCAGCACAGGGATGTTCTCCGTGTCGAGTGTATGTTTTCCAGGTCCGAATTTTCCGATAAGTTCACCTTTGGAGAAAAGCAGCGCAACCTGCGACTCGTTGACTACCAATTGAGTATAAGTCGATAGATTGTTCTGTGGATATTTATATGCGTAAACTATATCATTGCCTTGCGGACTCCAGGATACACTGTCGATTATTGCCATGGCGGTACGTTATTTTATATTCGTTCAAAAGTACGAAAAGAAATATATAAAAATGCGATAATCGGTGTTAATAAATATTAACACCGATTATCGCTTCACTGACTGACTCCACCTGGAGACAAACCCCACCAGCATCAGTCACTGTTCACTATTCACTGTTCACTCCCTGATCTGCCAGAAATCGAGGTTGAAGAGCTTCGGACCCTTGCGACCTTTGAATACCAGATAGAGGTCGTGGACCCCGCTCACAGGCGCGAGCACACCACTACCGAACCATTGCCAGTGCTCCCAACCGCCTGTACCGGTGATCTTCACCTCTCCCAAGAGCGGACCATCGAGACTGTCGGTGCGCAGTTCTATGGTACCGCCGCGCAGAGCCGATGCAGCCATCACATCAAAATATTTCTGCATGCGGTTCATTCCGAAATCTACATTGGCTATCTTTATCCAGTCGCCGTTGTGGATATCCGACACGTACACGCCAGTCTGTGCGTTGGTCTCGGTATGGATGCCGCTTGAGAAGGCCATGGTCTCTGCCTCGACGCGACGGAATGGGTCGAATGTGGCTATTGCCGGAGCGCCTTCCTTGGTGGGGAGGATAGTGGGAATGGTACCGTCGGGGTTGTATTCGAACGGTTCGACGCATACGCTGCGCCCGAAGCCGCCGCCACCGGGGAGCTGCCCGTTGTGATAGAAGAAATACGACTTTCCCTTGAAATCAGTTATGCCGCTATGGTTGGTGAACGAGTTCGACTCGTCCTTCTGTGGCATGATCTCACCCATGTATTTCCATGGACCCGTCGGCGAGTCGCTCATCGAGTAGGCGATATGCTCGGGAATGCCACCTGCGGCGTACACCATATAGTATTTGCCATTGCGCTTGTAGAACCACGGGCCTTCCGTGTACGACGAGTTATAATGCTTGCCCGGCTCCATAGGCACCTCCTTGCCCTGTCCGAAGCCCTCTGCATCGGGCACGAGCTTCTGCACCTCTCCGTCGAACGACACCATGTCGTCGTTGAGCTTCACATAGTAGATGGTGGGATTGCCCCAGTAGAGGTATGCCTGTCCGTCGTCATCGATGAACACCGTGGGGTCGATGTAGTCCCAGCTTCCGTCGGCAAGAGGCTTGCCTATCGCGTCCTTGAATGGTCCTGTCGGCGAGTCGCCTACCGCCACGCCGATGGCCATCGTGCCCGACAGCTTGGAGTGGAGCGGCACATAGAAATAGTATTTGCCATTGCGTTCGATGCACTGCGGCGCCCATGCGCGGTCGTCACCCCATGAGAAATCCTCGATGGCAAGGGGCGAACCGTGGTCGGTCCAGTTGACCATATCTTCGGTGGAGTATACGCGCCACTCCTGCATCCAGAAGAAATCTGCCCCAGCCTCGTCGTGACCAGTATAGATGTACAGTCTGTCGCCGTCCACCATAGGAGCGGGGTCGGTGGTGAAGCACGTCTGCACGATGGGATTGTCAGCTTTGACAGCCGGAGCGATCGCTGCAGCTACCCCCAATATCGACAAAATCGAAAGTTTTTTCATGAATATAGCTTTAAAAAATTTTTACCGCACAAAGGTAATCAAATTTCCCGACATCCCAAATAACATAAAAGAATCACGATACTCTGACTCCGACATATCAAGAGCCTTATAGACACTTGTATCAGTGGAAAAATCTGATTTCCCAGATCTTCTCATTATCATACAGGAAGCAATCAATATCTGCAAATAAAACAGATGAACGCAACTTCAGGTAATGCACGAGTATATTCACTATGTGTGGGGACCACTGATTTTCATCATTATCGGCATGACGAAAATATAGGCGAGCAGAGAGAACAAGAGTCCACCCATGCTGCCGACGGCAAGACTGAACCAGAAATCGTCCTCTCCTATGCTCTCAAAAAGGAAGGGGACGAGACCCAGCATGGTGGACAGCACCGTGAGGAAGACCGGCACCGCCTTCATGCGGAAAGCCTTAATATATATGGCTACTTTATCGGTTGCAGCATCGGCTTTGCGTAGCAGTGACCGGTATTCATAGACCTGGTATATACCGGCATTCACCACTATTCCGGCAAGAAGCACCATCGAGGCGAATCCACCATTGCCGAATGGGACTCCGGTAAAATAGAATGTGAGGAAAGTGCCGATGAAAGACACCGGTATCAGGCTTATGATGACCAATGGCAACGTCAATGATTCAAACAGCACCGCGCAGATGAAGTAGATGATCACCACGACAATGAAAAGCAGCCAGTACTGTACGCCGCTGTCCTCATGCCAGCCATAGGTGGTGTTGATGCATCGGTAGCCCACCGGAAATTTGGCATTGAATTCCTCAGTGACATCCTGGATAAGCTTGTTGGAGTAGTTCCACGAGCCCAGCACATTGAAAGCCACTCTCAGCACGTATTCCTGATTCTTGCGCGGAATGCTGTTCTTAGCCTGACGGCGCGATATATCCATATAGTTGGAAAGACGCACCGGACTGCCATTCACGTCGATATATGAATTTTTCAGTTGCCACAGATCGAATTGATCGTTTCTCAGCGAGCGCAGCTTGATATCCGCATCCATGAACTTGTCGCGGTATCTTCCCACTTCCCTTTCGGCCAGAATCTCGCTCAATGATGCGTGGGCCGCATGTATCCGGAAGCCGTCGAGCGCGATTCTCTCCTTGTCGTACACCATGTAGAGTTCATCTTCCTGATTCTCATGTCCGGGGATTTCTATCACGATGTCCTGCACACGCGGATTCCCACGTAGGCTTGCGCTCATTTCCTCGGCAAAACGGTAGAGGCGGTCATAATTGTATCCGGCGATCTCGATGCGGTGCGAGCGGTAAGCGAGATTGAGGGAATTGCTGAACCCACGCTCGCTAACCCCGTAGGTGCTCCATTCGGCTCCGCCAAGAGAGATCAACTGTCCTATGACCTTTTGTTCGAGCATGTACGGGAAAGCCCCGTCACGGTGCTCATCATTGAAATCCACATCGATGCGTCCACCCCACCCGCCGATGTTGGTCTCGAACTTCTCAATCTCGGGAAATTGCGAGAGGAAACGCTCTATCTGCAGCATTTTGTCGTTGAGTTCGTGCATGCTTCCTCCCACGGGCATTTTTCCATGTATGCTCAGCCGCTTCCTTCTCTCCTCCGGACGCCGGTCGGAAGCCGAGCGGATATGATCGGCGAAAAGACGCATCGTTCCACCGAGGCAGGTGGAAAGCGGCTCCTTGAGCTTGCGTGTGAAGAAATCGCTTCCTAAGGTAGAGTTATAGGCCTTCTCATACCATGTCGCTTCGCCACGCTTATCCCAGGGGATATATATGTTGCCTTCATCGCCAAGTCTATCGGGAAGAACATGCAGGGGGATGCCGAAAATAAGCACGAGGGCCACGATATAGACCCACTTATGTCTCTGAGCGAAACGTATATAACTGCCATAAACTCGCATAAGCCCGTCGGCAGAAGTGTTGCGGGCGCGTTCAGGCCGGATGCCCTGCTCAGCGTAGCCCAGCCTATCGGCGAGGGCAGGCACGAAAAGGAGGGCCACGATGAGCGACACCGCAAGGTTGATGATGATGATCCATGAGAAGTCGTGAAGATCCTTCTGCAGATGCTCCGGCAGGAAGAAGATTATCACCAGCGCGCCGATCGTGGTGAGCAGAGCGGCGAATATAGCGTAGAAGGCATTGCGGTCGCGGTGGCGCAGATAATGGTCCACCATCACTATCGAGGAGTCTATTATTATCCCGAGTGACACCGTGATCCCCGCAAGCGCGAATGTATGGAGCCTTATGTCTGCAAGCCAGTAGACAAGCGCGCCTATAAGGATGTTGGCGGCGAGTGTCACAGAAATGAGGAAAAGATACTTCCACTTTCGGCGTATCAGCCAGATGAACACGAGCAGTATCATCAGCGACATCAGGCTTCGGCGCACCAGGGTGCGGAGCTCGGTCTCCTGCTTGTCGGCGGCATTGAAGGTGAGGGAAAGATAGACACCCTTCTTCATGCTTTCCCGCAACTCCGCAATGCGTCGGCGCAGTTCATGCGAAAGGCGTATCAACGGAGCGTCGGCATCGACATATATGTTGAGATATATCGTGCTGAGGCCGTTGAGCCTGTAGTAGCTCCACGGCAGGCGGTCCTTGTACTCGTAGGATGCCAGATCGCCCATGTAGACGATGGTGCCGTCGATGTTCTTTATCGGCATCCTCTCGAGAGGCTTGTCGAACTCCGCCACCCCCAGATACAGGGCCTTCCGTCCCGCGCTGCCTTCCGGATCCTCCACGCTGATTTCCCCGATGATCTCGGCCCGGCCCATGAATCCCCTCACGGCACCCTCTATATCACTCACCGTAATGCCATACGAACGCAACATCACCGGATCATAGCTGATCTCCACATACTTCCCCGTGCCTCCGGTGATGTCCACCCGCCTCACACCCTCAATGGCCTTCAGCACAGGCTCCACCTGATTGCCCACATACTCCTTGAGCTGGTCATCCTTCATGTCGGAATTGAGCTGATAGGTAAGGAGAAGCTTCTCTTTCTCATCCGTGCCCCTTCGGGGGGCCACCTCGCCGCCTGTGACCGCCGGATACGACACGCCTTCGGGAAATTTCTTGTAGATCTGCTTTATGGCCGATGCGATCTCAAATTTTGTGGCCGACACGCTTGCCTGTGGCTTCAGGTGAATCTCCACCCTGCCACCTCCGAAACGGGATACCGACGACACACTCTCCACCCCTTTCACAGCCGACACCACTCCCTCGATCCTTGAGGTGACATTCTGCTCTATCACTTTCGGAGATACATTGTGCCAACTGAATTCCACAGCCAGGGTCTTGCCCTGCCTCGGACGCGGCTCCGGCTCCACGTCGAGCAGCGGGAGCACCCCCGCTCCGGCCGTCATGGCTATCACCATCACCAGAATCAGCGTGAACGGCGAGATCGCGTCCAGCCTCGCAAGAAAGCCCTTGTCACTCATCTTCACTTGTCAGATCTATAAGATTCACGGATCTTATAAAATTTATAATACAGCAGCGGCACGATTAAAAGGCTCACAGCCGTCCCCACGGTCATGCCCACCACGAGGGTCAGCGACAGCGGATACTGCAGGGCCGAACCCATGTCGCCCCGGTGGAGAAACGGCATGAGCGCCAGCACAGTGGTCAGCGACGTCATCAGGATCGGGCTGAGACGCTTGTGCCCCGCCTCGACCACAGCCTCGGCAAGCGGCATGCCAGCCCGGCGCAGCCTGTTGATGGTGTCGATCTTCAATATGGAGTCGTTGATTATGATTCCCGCCATCACAATAAGACCGGTCATCGACATCAGGTTGAGGGTCTCGCCCGCGAGCCACAGCACCACGAACACCGCGCAGACATCGATCACCATCTCGAACAGGATGATCAGCGGCTGCACGAGGCTCTCGAACTGGGCGGCCAAAATGAAATAGAGCAGGGCGAGCGACACTGCCAGGACAATGACGAGCTCGCCCACAAGCCTGCGGCTCTGGAAATATTCGCCCTCGAACGAGGCGGTGTAGTCCGGGTGACGCCTCACGAATCCATCGGCATAGTCCATCACCTCCCTCACCCGGCGGCTTCCTGCATTTACCTCCACAGGATAATATTCGCCGGTGCCGGCGGCGGAAAGCCGTTTGTAGTCCTCGCGGCGTGCCTGCCGCAGTATCAGCGAAAGAGGTATTTCAGTGCCATCGTCGTTCCTTACGCTGCCGCCAGCCACACTCTCGCTGCCGATGCCGCGCTTTCCCACCATGACGGGAATGGCGTTGGGTCCGTCGCTTATCTCGAACACCTTATTCACATGCACGGCCTCGCGGAGATGTGAGTACAGACGGCTGTAGTCCACCTTGTAGAGGGTCATGCGCTCTGTGTCGGCGAGGTACTGCAGATTCTCTTCCGTCACCACCGGGCGGATATAGAGGTCCGGGAAAGCCATGCGCAGCGAATCCACGAATGTGCGGCTCTGCGCCACCCCTGGGCGTGCGCCGTCGGCTGTCTGCAGCCGTATTTCGAGGTCGCAGCCTCCTGTCTGGAACACGAGTTCATAAAGATTGCCCGACGACCCGAATGACACGCTTGCCTCCGGATATTCCCTCGCCAGGGTAGCCTCGATCTCTCGCTTCACACGTTCCAGAGCCTTTGCGTCGCGGCATTTTATGTAGATTATCGTCTCGGAGGCGGTGAGTTCTTTTGTGTGGGAGAGGAGGAACTGCTGCGCGCCCGCCATTACAGTGGAATGCTCCGCATCATCGCCGAGAGCCTGTATCAGTGCATAAGAGCGCCGGTCGTTCTCCTCAGACGGGATTCCTGCGTTCCAGTCTATCTCCACGAGCGTGTCGTCGGGCGCGATGAAAGGCATGCGCTCCTTGTCGAGTGCGGCGAAAAGCAGCGCGGTGAGCGGCACGCAAAGGAATCCGCCCACGATATAGAGCCAGGCGTGACGGAACACATGGGAATGGATACGGTCATATAATTTATAAGATTTATGAGATTTATAAGTCTTATACGACCTGCAGAAGCAATAATAATACACCGGAATCACCAGCACCGATACGGCGAGAGAAGAAAACAGGGCTATGGCCACAGCCATGGCCTGGTCGTAGAAAAGGGCACCGGCGGTGCCGCTCAGGAACATTATCGGAATGAACACCGAGCATGTGGTGAGCACGCTGCTGAGCATGGGCAAGAACACCTCCACCGTGCCGTCGGCCACGGCGTCGGCAGGCGAGGCGGCCCGGGCATGCCGCTGCCGTATGTTGTCGATCACTATTATGGAATTGTCCACCATCATCCCCACTCCGAGGATCAGCCCTGAGAGCGAAATCACGTTGATCGAGATATGGAGCAGGTCGAAGAAGAGCAGCGTGATGAGCAGCGACAGCGGGATGGTGATTATTATCAGCACCGTGGGTCGCCAGTCGCGCATGAACAGGAACAGGATGGCGCATGCCAGCAGGGCGCCCAGGAGCAGGTTCTGCTCAAGGTTGCTGATTGAGTACGACAGCAGCTGAGTCTGGTCGCGCGTGAGCCGGAAATCGATATCCGGGAATTCCCTGCCGAGATCCTCGAGCAGTGCGTCCATGCCCGCCTGCAGGTCGGTCATCTGCGCGTCGTTCTGCTTCACCACCGCCATGGTCACGGCGTTGCGGCCGTCGGAGCGCACGAGGCCGGATCTGGTGGCCGTTCGCTCCGTGATGTCGCAGATGTCGCCAAGGGCCACCAGGCGCCCGTTGTGGTTGATGTAGATGGCGGCGATATCCTCCTTGGTGAGTATCCGCGAGTCGAAATGGATGTTGTAGCGGTAGATGCCGTCCACTATGCTGAGGGATCCGAGGGTGATGTTGTTGGCGGAGATGGCATTTTCAATATCGGCGGCCGTGAGCCCCATGGCGTCCATCCGTGCCGGGTCGGGCACACACACTATCTCGGTGGCGGGGATGCCGCTCACATCCACCATTGCTGTCTGCGGCAGCTGCTCGATGCGCTTCGCCACCACATCGCGGGCGAACCGTCCGAGTCCGGCGAACCTCATTCCCGCCTCAGCGCCCTTTGGCTCGTCGTTCAGCGAGATGTCGAGATAGAAGGCGGGGATATCCATGGCGCCGGCCTTCATCACCTTCGGGCGGTCGGCCTCCTTGGGCAGGAAGCGCATGGCGCGATCCACCTTCTCGTTGACCTCGATGAATATTATGTCCATGTCGCTGCCGGGGTCGAAAGTCAGCCTGATTGTGCCCGCGTCCATGCGGCTCTCCGAGCGTATGTCCTTCAGGCCGGCCACCTGCAGCAGCTGCTGCCGAAGCGGCCTGGTGTAGGCTTCCTCCACCTCGCCCACAGCGGCGCCCGGGCACACGGCCTGTACCGTGATCTGCGGCACATCTATGTCGGGCATCAGCGACACCGGGATGCGCCACAGCGACAGGAACGCCACCACCACAACGGCTATAAGACACATACTGACCGCGACAGGACGATGAATAATAGTTCGGAGCATGGTCAGCGCAGTTTTACTTCGGTGCCGTCGGCGAGGTTGAGGTTGCCGGAAGTGATCACTATGTCGCCCTCATCTATGGTGGTCTCCTTGCGGGCGCAGCCTGTAATGGCGAAGGAATTGATGTTGGAATGGACCACATCCACATAGGTCCAGACGGCCTTCCCGTCGCGGTAGCGGAATATCACATGGTAGCCGTCGCGCTCCACCACTGCATCCTTCGGCACCACGAACATGTCGCCTACATTCTCATCCACCGTGATGCGCACGTTCATGCCGTCGATCAGCATGGGATCGCGCCCGTCGATATGGGCTGTCACCTTCACCAGTCCTTTATCGTCCACCTGAGGATTGATGCCTGTCACCACCCCGCTGAAGGAGTTCCCCTCGTCGACGAACGGCATCACCTTCACTTCCCTTCCTTTCCTGACGCTGCCCAATTCCACCTCCAGCACTTTGAACTCCACATCGAACGAAGAGTCATCGATCAGGGTGCACACCTTGTCGCTCTTCTGATGGATCTTAGCGTCAAGGTTGGCGATGCGGCCCGCGAATGGGGCGCGCAGGTCGCACTCGGCCAGGGCACGCCTCGCCTCATCCAGCTGATAGGCGGCGGAGTAGTAGCCCGACGTCACCTCGGCGCGCTTCAGCACATCCTCCGGCACCCCCGCCATATCTGCATCATAGCCGAGGCCTATGAGCTTGTCGCTCAGCTCCACCTTGGCGCGGTACAGGTCATGCTCCGCCCTCTCCACCTCGCGCATCCGCCGCTCCTTGTCGAGGGTGGCTATCACCTGCCCCTTCGCCACCTGCTGGCCCTCACGCACATGAAGCTGCATGGTGATGCCGTCGGCGCCGAAGCGCAGGTCGCTCTTTTCGCGGGCTGCGAGCCGCCCGTTGCACACCACCTGCTTGCGGAAGGGCTCCACCCGCAGGCTCATTGTGTCCACATAGGTCTCCGTCATCTGCCGGCGCACCATGCCGGGATCCTCCTTCTTTTCCCCGGCCGGAGAACAGGCCGCCAATATGGCAAGCGGCACCATGGCCGCAGCAATCAGTCCTTTCATTTCTGTGAGTCTATGAGATTATCGAAATCAGCTTCTATGTCGCGTCCGTTCAGCCAGTCGTAGAGGGTGGAACGACGCAGGGAATAGTAGGAGCTCCAGCAGTCCTGCAGCAGCCTGATATAGCTTGAGCGGGCTGCCTCCGCCTCCTGCCATGCAGTGTTGAGATCAGTCACCGTCACCGATCCGGCCTCGAACCTCCGCCGTGTGATCTCATATCTTTCGTCGGCGATCTGCTGCGCCCGGAGTGCCGGGCCGCATTGGGCCGTGTGTATGTTGAAACTGTTCACACTGCTGGTCAGGTCCTGGATGAATTCCTCCTGCAGCTGCTCGTTTCTCACGAGCGTGGCCTCCAGATCAGCCTTGGCCATCTTCACACGCCCTTTGCCCACACCCCAGTCGAATATGGGCAGCGAAAGCCTCAGACCCACGATCTCATTGTCCTGCAATGCGGTATAGGCGTCTCTCAGGGTGTGGCCGGTCTTGTTGAGTCCGAGTTCGCCGTAGAGTTCCAGATGTATTCCCTGCTGCCCTTTGGCCTGCGCCACACTCTGCTCCGCCACCACCACATCGAGGTGCCTCTGCAGCGACTGCGACGAATTTCCGGCAGCCCGCTCTATTACATCGGGGATGCTGAGCACGGCGTCAGGCATGGCGTACGGGGGTATGAGCTCTATGTCCATTCCCGTGGGCAGGCGCAGGTAGGATGTGAGGGCGAACATGTTGTTGTCGCTGGTGAGACGCGAATTGTCCACTTCGATCCCGGCGTTTATCACCGACAGCTCCAGCTGCAGCAGCTCGCTTTTCGTCACCGTGCCCAGCTCCAGCCGTTTCTTGGCTATCTCGAAGAGAGTCTTGCGGTCGGAAAGGTTGCTTTGAGCCTGCCTGCAGGCCGACTGCGATGCCAGGACGTTGAAGAAAAGCCTCACCACGTCCACCCCTATCCCTTCGAGCGCCTCGAGATAGGAGCGCTTGGCGAGTTCGTATTTCATTGGCTCAGTCTTCTTCATCCACTTCAGACTGTTGTACGAGAATAGGGGCTGGTTGTAGCTCAGGCGTATGGGACGGCTGTTGTAGAGCGTGTTGTCATAGCTGAACTGGTCGAGCCTGTAGAGATACGACTGCAACGAGAGCTTTCCGCCCAGGGCAGCTATGTTCTGGTCGACCGACAGCATGAGGCTGTTGGAGAGGGTGTTGTTCTCCACGTAGCGAATCTGGCCGTCTTCGTAGTTACGTGTCTCCACCATGGAGCGGTCGAATTCCATGAGTCCTCCCGAGAGGTTGACCGACGGCAGGAGATCGGCGCGGTAGGAGCGGTAGCTCCAGTAGCGGCTCATGAGATTGAGCCGGGCCACCGTGGCGCTGTACGACTGCGCCTGCGCTATCTCGATGGCTTGGGCGAGGGTGAGTGTATGTGTCTGTCCGCTGAGAGCGGCCGGCATAAGCATGCCCAATAAAAATAAAGATATGACCTTCCTCAGTCTCATTTCACCATCACTTCTTAATCGGTCCATACATAAAGAATTTTACTTCATTCATCTCTCATTTGCAGATATAAAAGTGGTGCTATTCGTTAAAAAGACTTCTGTTGATTATCTCCATGGCCTCGCACTTCATGTCGTCGACAGCCGGCGACGACACCTTTTCCTTGAACGCCGCCACTGCCTCGGCATATTCCACCATCCTCGCCAGATCGCCTTGCTGCTCATAGAGCTTCATCAACCGGTAGAGAGGATAGATACGGCCGGGCATCATGTGCCATGCCTCCAGATAGGCCTGTTCGGCAAGCTGATATGCTCCCATGTCGCGGTAATTATTGCCCTGAAGGACCAGGAACATCGGGTCGTTGCTCACCATCGCGCCCCGGCGCAGCATGTCGTTGCTGTCGTTGTACCGTCCGGCGTCGCGCAGGATCTGTCCGAAATTGAAAAGGAAACGTCGGTCTTCGAGCATCAGCGGCAGAAGCCGGTAATAATCCTTTATGAAAGCGGCATTTCTGACATACGCGAAACGCGAATACTCACTCCGCGCTTTATTGTAGCGCGTCATGCCGGCCAACGAAACCGACATCACCAACAAGCCGAGAATCCCGGCGGATATGGCTTTCCATCTCGCGGGGGCTACCAGGGGCACAATGGCTTCCGCGACAAACAGGCACAGCAGCAGACGGAACGGCCAAAGCGAGAACGGATAAGAGAACAGGGAGAACACCGACAGGACAAATAGACCGTAGAACGACGGCGATCTCCTGCGCCACAGGCCGACCAACGCTGAGACAATCATCCCGGCGAAAAGGACAATGCCGGCCACGCCGTGCTCCACCGCTATCTTGAGAGGCTCGCAGAAAGGATATTCCGCCACACCCGCCCATGCGGCCATCAGCGAATCCGGATGGGTAGCGAACCATCGTGCCTCGGCCTGTGACATGGCATGCATGTATGCCCCGGTGCCGTGGCCCTGCCATAATGCGTCCTTCCATGCCTCCACTCCCATCAGGGCCATGAACACCCTGCCGTGGGCCGAGCCGGCCTTCGACAGGTACAGGGCGAACGCCGTGAGGGCGAGCGGCACCGCTATCCATTTCAGGTGCCTCATGCAATCCCTTCTCCACAATATGCCTGCGGCCACACCCAATGCCACGATCGCCGCACGGCTCATCGACACCATGGCCATGGCGCTCATCGCCACCCCGGCCCACATGATCCATGTGCGGCCATATTTCTTTCCGGTGCAGAAAGCCATGATGGCACATACGCTCATCATCCCTCCGTAAGGGCCCGGATTCCCGAAAGTGCCTGTCATGGCATACCGCGGATGTCCGGGAATGGCCCAGCCCATAAGCTGGCAGAATCCGTAGGCTCCCTCGAACACACCCAAGGCTATGACCATAGCCGGGATAAGGACATCGACAGCCCGGGGAGGCATCAGACACAGCACACACAAGGCTGCGAGCGCGGCTCCGGCGCATGCTCCTGCCGTCAGGCACTGCATGGCGCAGGGCGAGCCGGTCACACACAGAGTGTTGACCATGTACCACACCAGGTACAGTGACGCGGAATATGCAGTGAGCCGGCGTGAATTCATTTTATCGATCTTAATATTCTGTCGGGATTCAGCTTGCCGCTATGCCTGTCGGCCGAATAGGATATCAAGCCGGCGATGCCCACGATATGCTCCTCAGGCACCGGCCCCCAGTATCTCGAATCGTTGGAGTCGGGGGCATTGTCCCCGGCCATGAAATAGTAGTTGCGGGCGAACTGTATCATGCCTATCGGCTCGCCTCCTGCGAGGGCTGTGCCCAGGTCGGGGTCCCACACGATCTCCCGCCCTGTCTCGTAGCGGAGGATCGTATGGTAATGGGCGGTGAACACAGAGTCGACCCGCACGACATCTCCCTTACGCGGCACGTAGTAGGGCCCGTAGTTACGGATGCTCCATCCGCTCCACCATGGCGCGCACCAGAATCCCGGATAGCCGGTGAGGGTGTCGGGAATGGCCGCCACTTTGTCCTGCATCATGGCTGCACCCAATTCGCCATGGAAATTATTGTTGATGTAGCGGCCTTCTACGATCGACACACTGTCGCCCGGCAGACCGATGATGCGTTTGCAGTACACATAGTTGATCCTGAAACCTATGGTGTCGCCGATCACCGGGAAATTGAACACTGCCACATCATTGTGCCGGGGAAGGCGCCGTCCCTTGAGCCTTATCGACTCAAGGGATTGGCCTTCGGGAAGAAAATCAAAGTTAGTGTATATCCTCGCACCCATTATTGTCTTGTCTACTATTATCCTGTCGCCAGGCACAAGCGTGGGCTCCATCGAGTTGGTGGGAATGATGAACTGATCGGCCACAAAGATCCGTGTCACTGCATACAGAATCCCGATCCCCAAAATCAGTCCGGGCAGCAACATGGCAGCACTCAGTATAATCCTGAGACAGCGGCCGATTGATTTTCTCATGCACATCGCTCGAAAAGTTATTATTTTTTTTCGCCTGATCCAAAATATCGAAAATTATATCATTGCAGGTGACTTGCTTGCCTCTGAGGCAAGGTCCTTCACCGCTCTCAGCCTCGTGGTTGAAGTACTGGGTGGCATAACTGAGATCCACAATACCATTCTTGACCTCAATACCCAATTTACAGAAAGCCTCGATCACTTTAGGGAAATTGGCTATGTCGAGTTTGCAATCATAGTGATGGAGATACCAGTCGCGGGAACTTTCAGCATCAATGGTCGGCTCATCGTCGGCCCCATGAGCCGCTTTTCCAATAGTGTCAACAGGGATGTCGACCTGTGTGTCGGCTTTCGATATGGTGGCCGTCGCATTCCAGCAGGACATGCACCATAGACACGCAACCATCAATGGTGATAAACTGAATAATTTTCTCATATCTGATGATTGAAACCAATTACTCAAAGATTATTATAGCCGGATAATCTGCCGGCAGATTGTCTTTCTCAACGGTAATGATCGATAACTTTGAAGAGTGAGCGGTCCCTTCCTCACCTTCAATAAATTCTAAAGGGCTATTTCCGTCCTCGACGAAGGAATACGACATCGCGCCATTCTCAAGGGAATTGTTAATCAGATTACCCGACAGAAAGCCGTCAGTCACAAATTCCATATCTTCCGTAAGCTTGAGGATTCTGTAGACAATAGGATTGTTGTATAATACATAATAAAAACCGTTGTTTTTGAAGATATTATATATTACGGGCACAGAGTATTTAAGTTTATCCAATAACTCAAGCTGAGTGGAGCTCTCAAATTTTTCCATCGCCTTGTCGTAGCCCGGCGATGTGAAGGAGAATACCGTATGAAGTTCCCTGCCGTCGATCCTGCACACCTCTCCGGTGGCGTATGGCGCAAACAGCAGTCCCTTATCGGTCTTGTAGAACACCCTGTTGTAAAAAGGCTTTGGCATCGCCAGGAGCTGGCCGTCTGCCCTGAGAGTCTCCAGCTTCCCGTCGGCAAACCGGTAAAGGGAGCGCACATTTCCACAATATAGGTAAATTCCATCATCCGTTACTGCTATACGCCAGGCAAAATCCCCCGTATCAATCACATCAAGAATCTTGAAATCGGTATCAGCCACCAAAATCCTGTTGCCGCATAATATATATATGCTGTCGTCGTGGATATCAAAATCACTGATGGATGTGTACTCGCCATACCCGTGGCCGACACGCCGCATGAAGCTCACCTGATTGCCATCCATATCATATTTAGCCATTGCCTGGCGCTTATTGTCCAATGCATAGAGATGATCCTTATATTTCTCCACGTGGAGGAGCGGCCCCATCAGTTCCTTGTCTGACAACGGAATCACGGTGGCATGATTGAAAAGCGATGTGACTTCGATGGAAGTATCATTTTCCGCAATTACGAAATGAGGTGGTCCTGCCGGTGTCTTTTCAGTGGAGCACCCGGTAAACATGATGGACAGAATCCCAACCGAAAGCAGCATCCATGCCGATAATTTTCTTATAGCCATAATATTATTTTTTGAATACAATGGACTGTGACTCAATGTCCGAGTAATCACCATTCATCACAATCCATTGTACATATCAGCAATTTACACTCGTCATTTCGCACTGTTTATTATACTCATACATACCTCATTGCAAGTAATCTGCATACCTTTTTCGCAGGGTCCTTCACCATCTTCCTGTACTTGGTTGAAATACTGTGTCATACACGTTAAATCTGCCTTACCATTGCCTTTAAGAGTAAGACCCAGTAGTTTAATAATGGCATAAAGCTTAGCGTCCGCACCAACGGATAATTCACAATCAAAGTGATGCAGATACCATGAGCAGCCACCTTCGCTGCCGTCTTCGCTTAAGGCCTCAACGTCTTCAAGAGTGATAAAATTGTTTTGTTCTAATCTGTTATAATTCACTCCGGCCATAATCAAGAGAAAGACGGATGTGATCAGCGTTATTGTCAAATATTTACGCATGTGTCGTCAGTTTGTTTATTATATTATTATTATAAATATATTTTTATTGCGGTGTTACCAATTGTCAGAAATGTCACGGACTGTTCCGGGCTGTTGATGAATGGATATTTCTCCAGAAACATGTAGCTTTCGTCAAAAAATACGCTCCAATCCGTATGCAGGGACTTCACACAATATTCAAGATATTTCATATCTGTATGATCATCGACTCTGAGTATGGCAATTTTGTCTACACATTCGAGATCCGGATTATCATCAATCTCCATCATCGCGGCTTTAAGTTCACAAAACTCACAATTGCAAGAATTTATGTAAACCAATATTCCTAAATGCGGATTGTTCCCATAAGAATTGTTCCCCGTGTTGATTTTTGTCAGGATGCTCATATCAAGATAATCTATCTGAGTGAGATTACGATCAACGATTTGCTCATGATCTTCTTCCATTTCAGATGAAGATGTTTTAACACATGAACAGACCATAGATGCAACCAAGGGAATAAGCAGACATCTTATAGAATTTGTTTTTGACATAATAATTTTTTTAAGGACAATATTACTGAATTTTTCTCATAGGCATTATATTTTTGTGGAACAATGCTGTTTATCTCACCAGAAACGCTGCCGGCCGTCGGTGTATTCGAAGATACGCTGGTCGTTGCCGTTGGCGTACCTGAGATAGAGCAGCGCGCCTTCGGGCACGTCAAAGGAAATGGAATCAAGGGTGGCTTTCTTCTTGCCCGCGCTGTGCCACTCCTTGTCGAGGTACATCAGCTCGTACTCGTCGCCGGGGTTGATGAAATTCATGCGGTTGCGGGGAGTGTAGATTATCTGCCCTATGCCCACGAGCCTGCCGAAATCGAGCCCCACCCAGCCGCCGGAAGGCTCCTTGTAGCTGAACGAGGTGTAGGGGTCGCCGTCGAACACATTGCCCAGATCTTTGTCGCCCTTCCCCTCCTTATTTCCCGGTGTGCCTATTATGCGTCCGGAGAGCACTCCCCCCGAGTCCGCTGCTCGGAACGAAAGTTCGGCTATGTCGCAGCTGCTCTCGGGCGCGCCCCTGAACCGCACGTACCTGTATGGCCTGCAGCCACCAATATCCACCACATTGTAAAGCCGACGGGGCATCTCCGCGATGACATGCAGCGTGTCCGCTTCATGGAAATCCGGATAATCCGAACCCTCGAACACTCCTCCCGTCATCTTCCTTACCGAAGGCTCAAAGTAGAGTTCGTACTTATGCAGTATGGTCACTTCCCGGTCGCGGCCCGTGGGAGAGATGAACCTCACCTGCCCGTCGTCCCTGCCAAGCTCGAACGGATCGCTCTGCATCCTGAGGCCGCCATCCTCATAGGTGGCTATCCTGAACAGGGCCTGCCCCTCCACATCGTCGAACACAGCCTCTCCGCGCTCCATCCTCCCGATTCCTACCGGCACCCATTCAAGATGCCGTGCCGAGCACAGATAAAGCGGCGTGCCCTGGCGCATGTGATCATAGAGACTGTCGGCAGGGATCGCTACCCTCCAGCTGCGGTCGCCGGCATAGATCCCGGTCACATCCACCATCGTCGGGCAGCGGAATCCGGGGTATATCTCGTCAAGGGGCAGTCCTATCTCGTCGAGCATCGCGGCATTGACGGAGAACGTGCGCCTGTACACCTTTCCTTTCGGGTCCCACATCGTGGCGGGATCCTTTAGCTCCGCCTCGCCGTCGAGCAGCGAGCAGTAGCTGACATTTCCGTCCTTGTCGAACACGCCGTTCCAGAAATGCGCCGCATTGCCGTTGCCGCGGTTGAGCATGAACTCCTCGCTGCACGGCAGCCCCAATGCCCTGAACACATACAGCATTATGTCGGTGAAATGCATGCATCCTCCCGACCGCCATTTCACCACTTTCGGGCCGTAATGGGGGCCCTTGGGGAATATGTTGGTGAAATTCACCGGCTCGTGCATCAGTGTGTCGAGGAGGAACTTCGCCACGAATGCCGGATCCCCGGCCTCGGGGAGGGCGCGTATGCTGTCGAGCAGGGGGTTGTAGGCGTTGTATATCTCCTCTCGCCACGATTCAAGAGGCTCGTCACCCACGCGGTAGGGAAGCACGTATTCGAGGAAAGTCGCGAACGCGACGTTCTTCCCCCACGGCTGCTCCCGCCACACTTCGAATGCACGGTCGATATTCTCGATAAGATAGCCGGGATCGATGTTCACGTCGCTCACAGGCCGGAGGGTGTGGAGCTGAAAAGGACCATAGGCACGGGATATCGAGTCGAGCACTTCCTCGGGATAAAGTGTGTGTTGCCCATGGAGCTCGAACAGCTTAAGATAATCGTTCCAGGCCTCCCCTACCATGCTGTGGTGGTAGGGGAGGTTGCGTATAAGGAAGCGGGCTGCCTCCAGCTTCAGCGAATCGCCGGCACAATGGTCGAGCACAGCCTGAAGCCGGGGATTGGCCTTCACGACTTCCTCAGATGTATAAGGCACGAAGCCTTTGGTGCAGCCGCCGGATATGACGAGCATCCCTCCTGCCAGCAGACAGATGATATGGCGGATAATAATGTCCCTTAACATATTCCTCATTATCTTTTTGATTCTCAAAAAAGATAAAATATTTTTCCGAAAGATCCTATCCGTCTGTCTGCTTAAAAGACATAGGACATAAGATAAATAAAAATGCTGCTTGTAGATATTACATTTTTGTGCATGGCCATTTACCGGTGCTGATCTTTTGCTTATTCTGTCCTTTTGTCTTAAAAATCCGCACACAGGAATGCACATTTACTTTCTGTTTCTGCTATTATAAAGACAGAAGGAACAAAAGATCAGCACCGGTCATGTCGGCCTACATTCCAGAATGTGCTGATTTACGAAAACTGTAAATGCTGCCGTCGAGCGTCTTGCCATAGAGGGTTCCGTTTTTGTCAACGGCAAGCCTTATTATGTACTCGTCGGTAAGGTATTTGTCTATGAAATTACCGTCCCAGTCAAACACATGTATCTCCATAGGCTTTTCGGACTCATAGGCGTCTTCGGCACTCTGGTCCATATACAAGGCGTAAACATTGCTGTCGTTGGCGGCAATCTTGCAGTAATACTGATGACCTTCCGTATCTCGCGCAGGATTATCTACTGATCTGACTATAGCAGATTTGCGTCCTTTATTATTAAGATCGATGAAATTCATCTGATTGGCGAACCGCATCGCAGCCGCAATCTTTTTCTCCTTGTCATTGAACACCATATAACTATGGTATTTCGCGAAAGGATTATCGGATGGCTCATACAGCACCTCTTCCCAGTTGTCCGAATCGGAGCCTATGTTCCGAGATGACAACGCATAGGAACCGGGGACCTCATGTTCATATATCAGTTCCGATTCACCGGAGAGAAAGACGTTCAGAAGCCTCGGAAATGTATCTATGACGCGTTCGGCTATCAAGCGGCCATTCTCCTTGACCGAATCAGTGTGCAGTACCGAAAATATAGCTTTGTTGACATCCCTCAGGTACAAATGCTTGTCATCGGGCTGCGCTACGAAACTCATGCCTCCGGTGTATTCATCCTGGGCGCGGCCTGTCCTTCCGTACACCCCCACTCTTTTCCCGTCGAGAGAAAACATCTGGAGCCTGGCATCGTCATCATCCATATCAGTGACCAGTTTATCGCCTACAACCATTATATCGTTGATATGCGGCAAGGTGTCGCCCGACAGCAAAAGACGCGCTTCCAGCCGGGTGTATTCGTCATCCGCTCCAACCGTAACGGTATTGTCGCAAAATGAATTATGGATTGAGCCGCCGCATGATGAAACAAGCAGTCCAATTGCCGAAATAAGATACAATTTTTTTTCCTTCATTGTCGTATTTTATAGACATGCAGAATACATGATTCCGCATATCGGTATATTTGGTAATATTAACCTATAGCACTTGCCATCTCCACTCTTAGGATCCTTGTGTTCTCTCCACATACAAGGATCACCGCACACCCATACTCCCCCACCGTTATCTTTAAGTGAGCTCCAACATTTCCATGTTTCTGAGTGTCCGCTTCCTTCATCTTCCGTCAGGGCCTCGATGTTTTCTATAGTGAGGTCCGAGAGGAGGATGTTTTCGTGGGCCAGGTGCTTTATCCCAACTCCCTTTGGAACAGTTCCTTGATCCTGCTGTTTCTTGCGGGGTCACCCACGAGTACCAGATTGTCATTCCCATCAAGCAGGAATGTATGCAGAAGCTGATTGTCCGGAATATCGGGATTCTTTCTTACAAATTCACCTTCTCTGTCAACGATGCACCAGAACGGGTATTGCTCCTGCACAGCCCTCGACTCTATTTCCTGCAGCAGATGCTTCTTAGGGTGGAGGAGCACCACCATCTCTCCACCATGCGCCATCAGACTGTCGTTAATCTCATAGTAACTCAAGAGATGGCTTAGGAAACAGCCTGAGCACGAGGTGCTGTCGACAAACAGCACAAGCTTCCCTGCAGGAGTTGACTCATACAATGAGTCAACTCCGCCGTAGATTGCCCTCGCTTTCTCAAGGCTCAGATCCATGTGCATGCCGTCCATGGCTATTATCTGCTTCCTCAGTCCGTTTCCCGACCTATCGGAGACATAGTAAAGAGCCACGCCGCCGATGCCGGCGATAAGCAGTGCTGTAAGTATAATCCCTTTTAAATTCTTCATTGTCCTTTACTACTGGTGCGATAAAATCGCGTTAGTTTAAAAATTATCAAATAACGAGAGT